>JANOKQ010000065.1:0-2687 GCA_031419375.1 Acidimicrobiaceae bacterium | reverse complement strand
GCCCGAGGAGACCCTGTTCGACATCTGGAGTCTCACGCCGTACGCACCCGGTGAGGCACCGCCCACCCCGCCGACACCCACGCCGATGGCCCCCGACGATCCCAGATGGCCGCTGATCCCGTCGCAGGACTTCGCGAACCTGCCGAAGCAGCAACGAGGACTCCACGCGACTGGGTTCGAGTACATGAGACTGGCGCAGGGCGTCGAGGGCATGATCAGCAACGTCGAACGCCTCGTCGACGCCTATCTGGCCGGCGCCGACCACGACCAGCTCCTCCGAGCGGTTCACCACGTCTCGGGCCGCGTCGGCCACGTCGACATGCACCCCTCGGACTTCTTCGAGTTCGGGGCGTAGCGGGCGGGCTCAGCTTCGGGTGAGCCCGAGCGTCACCCGGCGAGTTCGTCGGTCGTCCGTCGCACCGGGGCAGGGATGGCGCTCATCACCGGCCGACCGGGTAAGGGGTCGGTCCCGTCCTACGACGCAGATCGCTGGCGATCAGCCTCAGCCCGCGAGACTTCGCCTCGCCGTTAATGCCGAGGGCTCATGCGAACTTCGGTGGACGCTTTTCGAGCGCGGCGGCAACGCCCTCGGCGAAGTCAGGGTGAGCCATCGACAGAAGCTCGGCAGCCAGGCCGACCTCGAACAGCGACGACAACTGGGCCTTGATCCAGTTGTTGATCGACACCTTCGTTCCCCGAAGCGCCGCCTGAGGGCCGCGAGCAAGACGTTCGGCAATCTCGAGCGCCGTCGGCAGGACCTGCTCAGGTTCCACGACCCGATTGACGAGTCCAAGCCGCAGTGCGTCGTCGGCCGCGACCATCGTGCCCAACATCAGGAACTCCTTGGCTCGATTCGGGCCGGCCAATAGCGTCCAAACGGCAAGCCCCCCGTCCCCCGGAACCACGCCGATGCCGACGTGAGGGTCCCCGAGGACTGCTCGGGTGCTCATGATGGACATGTCGCACAGCAGAGCCAAGGTGGCTCCGAGGCCAATGGCATGACCGTTCACGGCTGCGATCAGCGGCTTTTCGAAGTCCAGAAGGTTGTAGACGATCCGCCGGCCGGCGGCCGGGCTGATCCCGGACCCGCCGGCTGGATCGAGTGCCAGACGTTCTTGAATGTCCTTCAGATCCCCGCCTGCGCTGAACGCTCGACCAGCGCCCGTCAGGATCGCGACCCGAACGGCGTCGTTCTCACCGAGTTCGCCCCACACCCGCTCCATCTCGGCGTGTGCTTCGGGATGGAGACCGTTCAAGACCTGGGGTCGATTCATCGTGACCGTCGCGATTCCGTCGACGATGTCGATCGTCAGATGGCGGTAGTTCACTGAGCCTCGCTCCTTGAGGTGAGGAGTGCCTGAATCGACTGACGAAATCCCTCCACGGCGAGTCGGTGCGTGTCCGGGTCCGCCGACAATTCGACCAGGCCCAACGTCAGGGCTTCCAGCATCGCAACGACTGTTGGACGAGCCGCCGCCGGCAGCTCGCCCGTCGAGATCCCGAGGTCGACCATCCTGGTGAACAGGGCCCGGCGCTGGGTCGGCAATCCCTCCCTCACTCCAGACAAGTCATGATGTCGCGCCGTATCTATCCGCGCTGCCGCTTGGAAGCGCGCCGCTTCCGGCGCTTGCGCATTCATGGCAACGAACGATGCAAGAAGGGCATCAAGCTGAGACGCAAAGGTTTGAGTACCGGTTATCGCTGGGAGAATCCACTCGGCGTACGTCTCGAACTGAACCTCGCTGTGGACTGCCAAGTACAGCTCCGGCTTCGAGCTGAAGTAGTTGTAGATCGCCGAAGGAGCCAACCCGGCTCCGTCGGCCAGCAGCCGGTAGGTTGTTGCGGCATAGCCCCGTTCTGCGAACGCAGTCCGCGCGACGCCCAGGACACGCGCCCGGGTGGCGTCGCCATTGGAGTCGACCGGGCGCCCGAGTCGCGGGCTCGAAGGGATCGAAGCAGTCACACAGCCAGAGTACAGGCCGACTGAACGGACATCCACTTGTGCATCGCGAGCGATGCCTGGTCGCCCGAACCGCAGAATATGAATCGGCGTTCACATCCCGTTACACTCCCCTACCGACACCTAACCCGGGAGCGAGTACATGGAACGGACCCACTTCGAGGACGATCACAAGCTGTTCCGCGACGCCTTCCGGCAGTTCGTGAAGACGGAGATCGTGCCCCACAACGCGGCGTGGGAGGCGAGCGGGATCTGCGACCGCTCGATGTTCGCGGCCGCGGGTGCCGCTGGCTATCTCGGTCTCCAGGTGGACGAATCGCTCGGCGGCGGTGGAGTGGACGACTACCGCTTCAACCAGATCATGGTAGAGGAGTTCGAGCTCGCGGGGGTCGGCTCGGCCGGCTCGGCTATCGGCCTGCACAACGACATCCTCATCCCGTACTTTGTCGAGTACTGCGACGACGAGCAGAAGCGGCGCTGGCTTCCGGGTCTGTGCTCAGGCGAACTGATCGCTGCGATAGCGATGTCGGAGCCCGGCGTTGGCTCCGACCTCGGCAACCTCTCGACGACGGCCCGCCTCGATGGGGATCGGTACATCGTGAATGGCTCGAAGACGTTCACCTCCAACGGAATTCTTGGCGACGTCGTTGTTGTCGCCGTCCGAACTGGTCCGGATCGCCATCGCGGCATCACGCTGCTCGTCGTGGAGCGTGGCATGCCCGGGTTC
>JANOKQ010000064.1:0-2307 GCA_031419375.1 Acidimicrobiaceae bacterium | reverse complement strand
ACTGGTACTTGATCATCCGCGCATATGGGCTGGCGCCGATGACGCTGGCCATCATCTGCGGCAGCGCCATCAGCAACGCCACCGGTCCGGCCACCGGCAACCCGCCCCAGGGGACGGCCAGATCCCGGTAGAACTGCATGCGGTCGGGCTTCACCGCGTCGCGAACCACCCAGTGCGGCTTGGTCACTATGGTCGAGGCAACCTCGAACGTGCTGGTGCCGTAGCTGCCGTAGAAGTACGTGATGTAGAACGGCTCCTGGCCATCGTTGAAGTGGGGGATGAACACCTTCGTCGCCACCAGGTACCAGCCAAGGCCGAGCACAACCGTGCCGGCACACATGATCCGCACCCGGCGGATGTCGTCGGCCCGACGCAGGTAGACGACCAGCACCAGCCCCATCATCACCACCGCGAGGGCGACGTCTTCGCGTGCGCTCAGGGCGAGCAGCACCATCGCGAAGAACCATCCCCACCACTGCTTGGTGGCGAACCACCACGCGAACAGGAACGGGGTGATCACCAACGCCTCGGGATGGAACATGGCCCAGCTGATCCACTGGAGCGGGGCATACATCAGGTACACGGCGGCGAAGACCAAACCCATCCACGCATTCGACAGCTTGTCGCGAGCGATCAGATACGTGGGTACCGCGCCCAGCGCGAGGGCCCACGCCTGCACCACGTACAGAAACGCCGGCCCGGCCCCGAGCCAGTAGAACGGCACGAAAGCGAACGCGATGAGGTTGACGTGATGGCCCCAGAAGTCGAGGCCGCGCACGCTCATGAACGTGTCGCCGCCACGCGACACGAGCCACAGGCCCTGGTCGTAGATCCCCATGTCGTAGGACCATGTCCCAAAGTTTCGGTGGTTCTGCACGCCAAGCCGTCCGAACAGCACCCCGAAGATCACCACGCCAGCACCCACCAGCCATGCGGCCGGGTGGGTGTTCATCATCCGCTGCCACACCCGATCGGCCCTTCGCCTCGACCAGATCTGCAGCGGGTGCGGGTTCGGCGGGTGCGGGTTCACGCCTCGCGCAAGATGGGGACCAAGGCCGACAGCACCCCGTTGACGAACCGGCCGGAATCGTCGGTGGAGAACCGCTTGGCCAACTCGACCGCTTCGTTGATCACCACCGCGACCGGCACGTCGGGACGCGCCAGCAGTTCGAAGCCGGCGATGCGCATCACCGTGAGATCGATCAGCGGCATCCGCGACAACGTCCAGCCCTTGGCGTGCGCGGCGATCTGCTGGTCGAGTTGCTCACGATGCAACTCGACGCCGGTGACCAGCAAGCGGGTCAGCTCATCGGGCTCGACCACCTGAGCGTCCAGTACCTCGGTCGCCGGGATCGCCTTCGAGGATGCTTCGTAGAGCAACATCATCGAACGCTCGCGGGCATCGGAGCGTTCGTCGCCGAGCGGGCGCGGGACTCGTGGACGGCCCTGCCGATTCGTGGTCATCAGACCCGGGCGATGTATTCGCCCGTGCGGGTGTCGACGCGCAGCCGGTCGCCGATGTTGATGTGCAGCGGGACCTGCACGACCTTGCCGGTCTCGAGTGTGGCCGGCTTCTTGGCACCGCTGACCCGGTCACCCTGTAGCCCCGGATCGGTTTCGGAGACCAGCAGCTCGACCGCTGCGGGGATCTCGACGGTGACGATCTCGTCGTTGTAGAACGCGATGAGCGCGATGGCCTGCTCGACGAGGTAGTCGGCGGCATCACCAAGCGCAAGCGGGGCCACGTTCATCTGCTCGTAGCTCTCGGTGTCCATGAACACGTACTCGTCGCCGTCGCGATACAGGAACTGCATGTCCTTCTTGTCGAGCAGCGCCTGCTCGACTCGGATGCCGGCATTGAACGTGCGCTCGAGGATGTTCCCGGTACGCAGGTTGCGCAGCTTGGAGCGCACGAATGCGCTGCCCTTGCCAGGCTTGACGTGCTGGAACTCGACCACCTGGAACAAGCCGATGTCGAGTTCGAGCGTGATCCCGTTCTTCAGGTCGTTGGTACTGATGGCAGGCATGGGGCGTCCTTGGGCGAAGCGGTGAGTACGCGGCATCCGTCGCTGGTCACTTCGACCAGGTCTTCGATGCGGACACCACCGAAATCTCCACGATAGACGCCAGGTTCCACGGTCACCACGTCCCCGACCTGCAATTCCAGCTCGCCGGCGCTGTTCACGAACGGATCCTCGTGGATAAGCAGACCCACCCCGTGACCGGTGCCGTGGCCGAACCAGGGCCCGAACCCCGCGTCGGCGATGATGTCTCGACACACGGCATCCAGTTCGCGAGTGGTCAATC
>JANOKQ010000063.1:0-2702 GCA_031419375.1 Acidimicrobiaceae bacterium | reverse complement strand
CGAGTTCGTCACGTCATGGTCGACGCAGTGGTTGCACAATGGCAGCGCCTTCGCACTGAAGGCGAAACTGCTCTACCGACCTCACACCGCCGTGGTGTCCGTGCCCGTACACATGCACGATGGAATCATCGAAGAAGATCTGATCGATAGCACAGCCGCAGCCGATACGACAGGGAGACCGTGATGCATGTGATCGTGGTGGGATGCGGGCGAGTCGGATCGACCGTCGCTGGAGAGTTGGCAGTGGGGGGCCACGACGTTGTCGTGATCGACCGACGCGCCGAGGCCTTTCGTCGGCTGGGCGACGCTTTCACCGGCCGCACATTGACCGGCATCGGCTTCGATCGGGACCTGCTGGTGTCGGCCAGCATCACCGAGGACAGCGCCGTCATGGCAGTCACCAGCGGCGACAACTCGAACATCCTCATTGCACGGGTCGCCCGCGAGAGCTTCGGCGTCGAGCGGGTGGTGGCCCGCATCTACGATCCGAGGCGTGCCGCCATCTACGAGCGGTTAGGCATTGCCACGGTCGCGACCGTGGCGTGGACCAGCGCTCGCGCGCTGCGCGTCGTCCTGCCGGATCCCGTCGCGTCCGATTGGACCGACCCCACGTCGAGCTTCGCGCTGGTCGAACGTCGCGCACCCAGCTCGTCGGCCGGGACCTCGATCGCCGAGCTCGACCGGCGCGGCCTTCGGGTCGCAGTGCTCGCCCGCGACGGTCAGGCTCAGCAGCCTCAACCCGGCACACTCGTCCAGCAGGGAGACGTCCTCCACATCGTCGTTGCCAGCGACTTGATGTCGTCGGTCGACCAACTGCTCGCCCAGGATGGAGCGCACTGATGAAGGTCATCATCGCCGGAGCGGGAAGCGTAGGCCGCTATGTGGCCCAGCAACTCCAGAAATCTGGACACCAGATCACGCTGATCGACAAGACTCCCGCGGTCGTCGACCGGTGCCGTGAGTCAGATGGCGGCGGCCTCGTGGTGTATCACCTGGGCGACGCGTGTGAGCTCGGCGTGCTGACCGCAGCAGGTGTTCCAGGCGCGGACGTGGTCGCAGCGGTGACCGGCGACGATGAGGACAACCTGGTGATCTCGCTGTTGGCGAAGCAGGAGTTCGGCGTACCGAGAGTGGTGGCCCGCGTGAACAATCCCAACAACGAATGGATGTTCAACGACATGTGGGGTGTCGACGTCTCCGTGTCAACGCCACATCTGCTGAC
This sequence comes from Acidimicrobiaceae bacterium, assembly GCA_031419375.1. GTDB lineage: Bacteria > Actinomycetota > Acidimicrobiia > Acidimicrobiales > Ilumatobacteraceae > VFMC01. The sequence goes on along the minus strand of JANOKQ010000063.1, from coordinate 1,480 downwards.
AGCCCTCGTCGAAGAGGCCGTGACGGTCGGCTCGTTGGTGCGGCTGCTGTCCCTCGCGGACGGCACGGCACGGCTCACCGAGGTCACCCTCGCCGACACGTCGCCCGCCATCGGCATCGAGATCGCCGAGCTGGGCCTGCCCCGCGAATCCACCGTCGTTGCGCTGCTGCGCGACGCGCACGTCGTGGTGCCGCGCGGAGACACCGTGCTGCGCCAGGGGGATGAAGTGCTGGTCCTGGTCACCGGCGACGCAGAAGACGACGTCCGCCGACTGCTGGTGGGCTGACGTGAGCATATTCCGCCGGCCGAAGCCCCCGCTCGACACGCCCGAAGTCGATCGAACGCTGACTCCCATCGCTGACGCAGGGCTCCGCACACGGGTCCGAGTTCGAGGTCAAGTCACGCGAATGCGAGCAAGGCCGACAAGTGGGCTCCCCACACTGACGGTTTCCGTCACCGATGAGACGGGAACGATCATCGCGCTGTGGTCCGGTCGGCGGTCGATCGGCGGGATCTCGCTCGGGCGTACCCTGGTACTTGAGGGAGTGCCCGTCCAAGCGCGAGGCCACCTCGAGCTCATCAATCCTGCTTACACGCTCTGCCCCGCAGGACATTCAGCAACCGACTGAACACTCCAGATCGATCGGTGTTCGCAGGTATACACCGGACGAACACGACACTGAACAGGATCTCCGAAACACCTCCGGCGTTGGCAACCCGCCGCCACCAGTTGTTCAACCTCGACCCATCGGTTGCCGATGACTCCCCCGTGAAGCTTGAGATGCCTCAGCGGGCTGAAACGAAGCCGCCCGCCGTGCCGGATCCGGGGCCGGATGGCAATCGGTGGTCGGAACGGCTCGTGCTCGCACGCGTGCTGAAGCTGCTCGTGTTGCTCGGGCCGATCGTGGCATCAGTCGGTTTCGTCACGTTCGCGAGCCGCATCATCCATCGACCAGAGCGCTGGTACGGCGTGGTTGGCTGGTGGATCGGTTTGACGCTTGCGTCGACGGTGGTGCTCAGTGCGACAGAACGGGTGATGCGCCGGTTCCTGCCGCTGGTGGCCCTTTTCAGGTTGTCGTTGGTCTTTCCCGATCGCTCGCCGTCCCGATTCAAGATCGCGATGCGGACGAACACGCTGCGACAACTGCAGCGATCACTCGAACACGGTGAACTCAATGGCGAGGTCGGCTTTCAAGACGCGGCCGAACGGCTCGTGGCGTTGGCGGGCGCGTTGAACGCGCACGATCGGATGACTCGTGGTCACACCGATCGCGTCCGCGCCTACACGCTGATGATCGGTGAAGAGCTCCACCTGCCGAAAGCGGACCTGGACCGCTTGCACTGGGCCGGACTCGTTCATGACATCGGCAAGCTCGAGGTTCCGCAATCGATCTTGAACAAACCTGGTTGGCCTGACGAGGATGAATGGGAGATCCTCAAGCAGCATCCGGCTACCGGGGTGCGGCTGGTCGAGCCGCTC
>JANOKQ010000062.1:0-2527 GCA_031419375.1 Acidimicrobiaceae bacterium | reverse complement strand
GCAATCTCGCTTCGTTCCCGGTGCCATGGGACGACGCGACCAACGTGATCTTCCGCACGAACGGCTACACGCACATCGACGGCGGCTTCAACGCGACCACCAAGGCGCTGATGCCGGTGTTCCCCAACCTCACCGAAGCGGAGCGGTGGCGGTCGACTTTTGCGTTGATGCCCCCGACACTCTGCTTCGGCACCGCCCCCGATCAGGCGTTCTTCTTCATCGTGCGACCGAAATCGGCGGGCACGATCGACGTCGAGATCGGCTACCTGTTCCACCCATCAGCCGTCACCCACCCGATGTTCGATCACCTCCTGAAGATGAGCGACGCCGGTGTACAGGTGTTCGTCCAACAGGATCAGGACGCGACCACGAAGGTGCAGCGCGGCATGCACAGCCGCTACGCGGCGCGTGGGCGCTACTCCTGGCAGGAAGCCAGCCACGTTCAATTCAACAAGTGGCTGGTCGAGCGCTACCGGCGGAACTGGCCAAAGTCGTGACTGCATGCGCCGCCAACCTGCTGGTGCCGTCGGTGTCGGCTGTCGCCGACGTCCTTGCACTCTGGGGCGAGGACGGCTGGCTCACGCCGCCGCTGCACCCTGTTGTCGGCGCGTCCGTTCCTGTCATCGGTCGCGCGCTCACGCTCACCATCTCCGCAGGCGTCGAGGGCCCAGGCCTCGCCCCGATGTACGACGTGCTGTCGCGCGACCTCACGGGACGCGTGTTGCTGCTCGCCGGCGCCTCCACCGTCGCGGGTGCCGTGTGGGGCGAGATCCTCACCCTCGCAGCGTTGCAGCAGGGTGCGACGGCCGTGCTCGTGGACGGATGGGTCCGCGACACACCGGAGATGGCTGCGCTCGGTTTTCCCGTGTACGCCAACGGCGAGTGCGTCGTTGGGCCCAACGGACGCGCGCACCTCACCCACATAGATGGCACCATCTCGGTACACAGCGTGACGGTGACGGCCGACGACATGATCGTGGTCGATGCCACCGGTTGTGTACGGGTGCCGGCCGCTCAGACGGCCGCCGTGCTCGAAGCATCGAGGCGTTATGCCGCCGCAGAAGATCTCGTGGCCAAGGCGCTCGACGAGGGAGAACCTCTCGCTCGCGCGTACCGCCACAAGAAGTCCACCGTCGACGAGTTGAGGAGGTGAACCAGGGGCACGAGTGGTGCTCCAACAAGTGAAGACCGCGCCGATAGGCGGTGCGCAAGCAACAGCCAGATACCCACACGACACCCTCGGGGGAGAACCATGAAAACCAACAAACTGATCGTCGCCGCATTCGCCGCCCTCACACTCGTAGCCGCTGCGTGCGGTTCCGACGAGGACACCAGCACAACACCCGCGGCCACTACACCCGCAGCGGCCACTACACCCGCAGCGACCGATGCGCCCGCAGCAACGGACGCACCCGCAGCCACGGACGCGCCCGCAACGACCGACGCGCCCGCCACGACCGACGCGCCACCACTTGATCTGGACACCAACGGCGATGGCACCGTCGTCTTCGGCATCGCCGCAGCGGGCCCGCGTGATGACGGTGGCTACTACCAAGCGCTCGTCGACAAGGCGATCTCCGTGTCGGAGGAGAACGGCTACGGCGACCCGATCGTGGTCGACAACATCACCACCGAGGATGCTGCCACCGAGCTCGCCAACCTGGCCGAGCAAGGTGTCGACGCAATCTTCGTCGGTGCGAGCGAGATCGCCGATCCGTTGGGCGACCTGATCGAGCAGTACCCCGACATCTTCTGGTACTGCAACTGTGGTGCCGGCTACCCCGAGAACCCAGGTCTGGCGCAGAGTCAGGACGATTCGTCGGAGATCAGCTTCACCGCCGGCTATGCCACGGGCCTGCTGTTGCAGGCTGCAGGCGGGGACAGCGCAGCATTCATCGGCTGCTGCGACCTCAACTTCGAAAAGGAGGCTTACCTCGCATACGAACTCGGATTGCAGGCCGTCGACGCTGCGTTCACGATGACGTACATCCCGACGGGTGGCTTCCCGTTCGACTTCGACAACACCGCTGGTGCCACCGAGGCGTTGAACGGTGCGATCACCAGCGGTGCCGACGCGGTGTACCCGTACCTCGGCGGTGCGCATGAGCCACTCGTGAAGATCGCCAACGAACAGGGGCTCATCACGATGTCTGCCGGATCGTCAAAGGCATGCGATCGAACGGACCTCGATTACCAGATCCAGGTGAAGTTCGATAGCGGCGATTACCTCGATGTGGTCCTCAACGAGATCATCGATGGCACGTTCCACGAGGGTGATACGCGGGTCTTCCACGTAGGTGTCGACCCGGAACCGGGAGCCGAGATCTGTGATTCCACGCCGGAACAGCAGGCAGCGATGGACGACGTGTACGCCCAGATCGCAGCTGGTGACTTCGCCGAGCAGTTCGGTGCGATCAAGGGTCAGGCGTACTCGGGCGGCTGAGCTTGTCCTCCTTGGAAAGCACGACGGTTGGGGCGGCTGCTTCGGCACCCACCCCAACCGTTCGGCTCTCGTCGATCACGAAGC
>JANOKQ010000061.1:0-3293 GCA_031419375.1 Acidimicrobiaceae bacterium | reverse complement strand
TGCTGCCACAACCTGGAACAAGACTGCGTCACTGCGTTGCAACGCCACCAGGCTTGCCGTGACACCATCAACCATCGTCAACGTTTGCACGATCGTTGCCTGTGTGTCGCCATCCGTGGGCCGAGGCAGACGGCCGCGTCGTATCACACCAGACGACTCGACAACACCATGGCGCGCGACCAGCTACAGACCTTCTTCGAGGCCGAAAAAGGGCGGACGGCGCGTGAAAATGGCGTGTCACACAGGTCAACAACGGTTACTTGCGGTCAGCAACGGTCACTCGAAATGGCGGCGGTGCTGGGAGAATGCCTCCGACCAGCACATCCGCTTGAGATCTCAAGGGGGTTCGATTCTCCAGCTCCACTTTTTATGCCATCTACCAGAGACTTTGGGAGTAATGGACGAAGGGATCACTCCCCCTCCATCAAACCAGCGAGCGGGCAACCTTGGGATGCGAGGCGTTCCGAGCAAGTAGGCGAATTCTTCTCAGAGACGTACTCCGGCTCACGGTCGTCAAACCAATTTGGATGGAATTCGGACGGATCACGACGCGCTCCCGGCGTGTCTTCGCTCTCGGTCGAACGCGCGTCGCAGCCAGTCGACGAGCCAGCTGGAGCCAGTTAGACACCCCAGGGGCGCATGGTGTCAAGCGGCTTTTTGGTTTTCTTTGACGGGTGCGGGTTGGCGGTGTGCCCAAGCGATGGTCTCGTCGTAGCGGGTGCGGTGTTCGAGGCAGCCGTGGAGGATGCTGACGAGGCGGTTGGCGAGGGCGCGGAGGGCTTGGTGGTGGAGGTCGCCGTTGGCGCGGTGTTGGTCGTAGAACAGTCGGCATCCGGGGCTTTGGGTGAGCGCGCAGAACGCTGTCTGGTCGAGTGCGTCGTAGAGCCGCCGGTTGCGGACGTGTCGGGCGAGGACCGCCCGTTTCTTGCCCGACGCGATCGTCAATGGTGATGTGCCGGCGTAGTTTCGGCGAGACTTGGTGCTGGCGTAACGGTTTGGATCATCTCCGAACTCGCCGAGCGCCCGGGCTCCGAGAACGACACCGAATCCTGGCAGGGAGTGGTAGATGTCGGAGTCCGGGTGCTGCTCAAAACTTGTCGTCATCGTCGCCTCGAGCTGAACGATCTGACGATTGAGTTCGGCGATGATCGCGACCGCGGCACGTGTGGTCGCGGCGAACGCGTCAGCAACCGCCGCCGGGGACGCGAGCTGGGCGGTGCGTAACGCTGTCTGGATCTCACCGGCGCGACGTTCGATGTTGCGTTGTCGGCCGCCACGCTTCAACGCGGCCTGGATCTGATCGGCGAGCATCTTCGCGTCACCCGGATCCGACTTCGCGCCGCCGACATTGTGCCGGTCCCGATACCTCGACGCGGCCAGCGGGTTGATCGCGTACACCTGATAGCCAGCCGCGACCAACGCCGTGACCCACAGACCACGATCGGTTTCGATCCCGACGATCACCTCCGCCGGGTCGGCGATGTGATCGGCGACGAGCTCGTGGAACATCCGGATCCCATCAAGGCCCTCGGGCAGCCGGCGACCCGCCAACTTTCTGCCGTCGTCGTCCATCAAATACACGTCGTGATGGTCCTCGGCCCAGTCATCTCCCATGAACACTGTCATCTCGATTGCTCCTTCCGGTCGGTTTCGTCCCGAGCCAGAGAACCCCCGGCGGCGACCTAATGGATCAGTGCTCAACGGCACGACACCCCATGAGCGCTACAGGCATTCCCACCAACTGGCCGGGGCACGATCTAACTCTAGGAATCAAGTTCCTGGCGCCTTCAGTGCTCACCGGCCAGCGGCTCGGAACCAGCCTCTCACTTCGACTGGTCGCCTCCCATTAGGTTTCCAGTCCCTCGGAAGCGCACGTCGACCTTGGCGAGCATCTCGTCTCGGATGGGTAAAGGCATGGGACGCGACGGTAGAGGGCTTGTTTTTGCCCGAAAGTCCCGACATCCACCGGGGCGCAGACGAATGGGTGCCGGCTACTGCCTCGCGTCGAACGTCGCGCTGAGGCTGATGCCGGCGACCATCCCGGAACCCACGATCGCCGTCAGGTCCGAGCAGTCGAGGCTGCCCGATGCTCCGCTGCTGTCCTGATGGTCGATGTTGAACGAACACTGCGGAGCGGCACCGAAGATCGTGACCTCGCCGTCCCCGAAGCTGAAGTTGGTGTTGGCCGGATCGAGTGAGAGAGCGAACACCGCTGCGCCTTCCGCCGATGCCTCGGTGAAGCTCATCCCCCACCATCCCGGCGCGAAGCTGCTCGCCACGGGGATCCAGACAAACTTCCCACTCTCTTCGTGACCGCCGCTGAACGTGAACTCGATCCCGCCGTTGTCGCCGAACTCGACGGCGTCCCCAGCGCCGGCATTGTCGGCACCGGCGTTCTCGGGCTCGGCGACCTGCGGCGACGTCTGCTCTGGTGCAGCCTCAGACTCGGAAGTGCCGCCAGCGGCGTCCGAATCGTCGTCGCCGGAGCCGCACCCGGCACCGATTGAGGCCAACATCAGTGTCGCCATCAACACCGGTCCCAGCTTCACACGTCCTCCCAGAGCTCGGCGTGACGCTCGCCGCGTCACCGACACCGACAATAGGGATCGACCTCGACGATGTCAACTGTGGAGGCTTCGATCGGTAGGAAACTGGGGGATTCCCTAGGGTCCGGACGTCGGGTAAGATCGCACCGTGATCGTGGGCCGCGACCGGGAACGATCGACGCTCCTGGCCCTCGTGGCGGCGGCGCGCGACGGCATCGGCGGAAGCGTCATCGTGCGCGGTGCCCCCGGGATCGGCAAGACAGCGCTGCTCGATGAGCTGGTCGCGGCGACCGACGCCACGACGTTGCACGCCTGCGGTCACGAGTGGGAAGCCGACCTGCCGTACGCCGCCCTCGGCGATCTGTTGCACCCGGTGCTCGACCATATCGATCGTGTTCCCGCTCCTCAGGCGCGGGCATTGCGCAACGCCCTGGGAGTGGAAGCGTCTGCGGCGATCGATCCGGTCGCGGTCGAGGTTGCCACGGCGAATCTGCTGAGAAACCTGGCCGCCGACGCATGTATCCTGGTCGTCGCCGACGACCTGCAGTGGATCGACACGGCTTCGCGTGAGGTGCTGATGTACGTCGCTCGCCGCGCCTCGCAAATGCGGGTGGCATTCGTCGGCGCCGCTCGCGACGAGGAGATGACACCGGCACTGGCGGCACTGCCGATACTCGAGGTCGGACCACTGGCGGTCACAGCCGCCCAGATGCTGCTCGACGTGCGCGCCGCCGGCAAGCTGGCGGC
>JANOKQ010000060.1:0-2949 GCA_031419375.1 Acidimicrobiaceae bacterium | reverse complement strand
CTCGGCGCTGACGCTGGCCGACATCGAGGCCGATTCCGAACGCTGGCGGAAGCGTCTACGGGATCTCAGAGAGTGCGCTGACAACCCGACCAACCCCACGGCCAGGCGCGCCAGAACCGAGGACCCGAACTACAACCGCGCGACGCGGGATCGGATCAGGGCCGGAGAGATGGAGGAGCAGTTCGTCACCAACACGCGCCGTACGGCGTTGACATTAAACACGGGAGCGGGTTTCGTGTTCAGGCTGCTTGGCAGCGCCGCGATTGGCGTCATGGGCGAGGTCGAAGATTCGCTGCTCGAGCGCTCGATGGAAGAGACGATGGCGGGGCTCGAGGCATGCGTCGTCCAATGCGATCTGAAGCGCGCGCTGCAAGTCTCGTTGAGGTTCGTCCACACGGAAGGCGAGTCGGGATGCTTCCAATCACTCTGCACCGAGTGGCAGCGCACGGCGAACGTCGCCAGCACTGCAACGTTGATGCTCGTAGGAAATCAATCGGGCTACGAAGGCACAAGCCAGGCCACGTTCACCTCGACATACAACGCCACGGAGAAGGGGCCGGACCCTCAATGTCCGACGACCACTTCCTCTGAAACGGTCAACGGGGCACTCACCATGGAGGCCAAGGCGTACTTCTCCACCGACAACGACCAGACCGGAGGGTTGGGTGTCGGGAGGCGAAAACGGTCGGTGCTCGAAATGCGGACGACCACCGGATCGATGAAGGGAACTGCCTCGCGCAATGAATGCGGCAAGGTGACAAACACCGCGACCCTCTACGAGGAAAACCAGTTCGACTGTCACTTTTATGACGTCGACTTGAAGGCAGGCGGAACTTACACGGTATTCAAGGATCGCAACGCCAAGAGCGGGACCTGCACGGCGACGATCACGCCACGGCAATGATCAGTCAGGGAACCATGAGCACACAACGAGCACCTTCGATAAACCGGCCGGTGGAATTCATCAGAAAGTAGCCCCGCTGTGCCAAGTGCGATGAAGGAGTTCCGGACGTTCGCTGGTCTTGTGCTGCTCTTGGTGGTTGGCCACCCGCAGCATGCTTTCCCGCAATCGACGGTCAATGCTCGTCAGCAGACGCCGCCGTCGATTTACGGACGTCGCATTCACGTTGGCGGGGCGATTACCGGCAGCCCTCGCCTTCGTGATGGCTTCAACTACGAGATGGTCGGCCAGGCCGCAATCTGCGGCGAAATTCCAAAGGAAGCGTCGTTGACCGGTCAGGCCACGTTGGTCATCGAGGTCGCCGGGGAAACTACTGGGACGATGACAACGATCACGTTTGGGTCCAGGCACCTCGTAGGCAGCGAGACCCAGACGACGTCGTTCCGTTTGACTGTCGGCGTCCTAAACCCCTCGGGAGGCCAGCCACCGCTCTACGTGCTGAACACCGATCCACCGAAGAACGGAAACTCGGGCACCGCGACACTCACGAATGCCAAAGGGGTCATGAACTTGAGAATTGTCGGCCAGAACGACCAGAACGAGAGGATTGAACTTGCCGTTACATGCAGTTAGTCGTCAGCCGTTGATCCTGAGTCTCGCAATGGCAACGATGCGGGCAAGAACGTTCGCGACGATTGGCCTCGCCCTCGCTCTTGCGGGCGCGGTCACGGCACAGGGCACACTCGTGCCGCCCGGTGTGCCCGAAGCTGCGGCACGCACGTTCCTGTTCGATGAACTCAAGAGTCCGGTGAGGGACCGCAGGAGCGATATTGCGATCGCCGGTACTCGAGCGTTTCTCAAACTTCCCCCGTCGGCGCGCGCGGCTGCGGCAACGGGGTTGTTCGCGTGGGCCAAGGCCTATGTCGGCTCCGCGGCTTTCAAAGCCAGCTACGAGGGCTACCGGCGAGACCGCATTCCTCAGGGCAGTCGATTTGCGCTCACAGTGGACGAGGCCTTCAAGAAGGAAATCGACGAACACTTGGCCGGATTCGAACAGATGCGACAAGGGATCGCGTCATTGCCTCCCGCCGACCAGCAGCAGATGCTCGCGAAGATCAAAGAGGCGCAGGCGTTTGTGACGAACCCCGATTTCATCAAGGCGAGGCGTGCGGACCTTGAAGCGGAGCGTGCGCAGGAGAGTGGACGCGACGGGGCGCTGGTTCGGGAGGTCGAAGAGCAGACGCCGGCGAACGCGCACACGCTCGTTGCCCGGCGTCTGCGGGAGTTCCTCGACGCCACCGCCGACGTGAACTTTTCAGCACGGACCGTCAGCCTGACGGGCGGCCCAGACGGCATCGAGTTCGTAGACAGGGCTGACCGGAAGAGACACTGGATGTGGCAGGAAGCCGCGATCGTAGGCGCAGAGGCGACTGGTGCGGCGCGAGCAGCGGCGCAAGCATGGCTCAAGGAGATCGAACGGTGAATCGCCGGCAGGCCCTTTCTTTACTGGCCACACTTCCGCTGGCGATGCGTGTCGCGGCGCAGACACGTCCCTCTGGACGCCACCGCGTCGTCCTCGGCGCCCGCCATGGCCTCCTGCTTGGGCCGGATGGGGCGCTCCAATCGTGGTCGACGAACACCGGTGCCGGAGAACAGCCGCCCGCCGAGAACGTCCTCGGCCTGGGACACAACCGGCCCATTCAGCACTTCACCCTCTACCCGGTTTCAGGCCTGAGTAATGTGGTCGCTGCTGGCGCAGGGTCTGGAGCGTCTTACGCCGTCCTCGCGGACGGCCGACTCATGGCCTGGGGCTCGAATGGCTACGGGCTACTCGGCACCACGCCGCTCTCGGCGCTGGAAGTAACGGGCCAGTTCGGGCCGAACTCGAATGCGCCGGTTCCTGTCGCGGTGGCGTTCAATGCCGTTGACGTCTCCACGCAAGCCGATCACGTGATCGCGCTTGCGCGCGACGGGAGCGTCCACACGTGGGGGAAGGGTGAAAGCGGACAGCTCGGCATCGGGCCCCTTCCGGTCATCGACTTCAAGAC
>JANOKQ010000059.1:0-1994 GCA_031419375.1 Acidimicrobiaceae bacterium | reverse complement strand
GTGGGCGATGGCCAGACCCGGCGCGCCCTGGTCGGAGCGGAGCCGGGCCAGGTCGGGATCGGTGCTCCAGAATGTCTGCACCTGCTCCTCGCCGACGCGCTCGATGATCAACTGCATGGCGATGTCGTGACGGACGTACTCGACGGCCACCAGGATGACGGCCGGGTCCTCGGTGTACACGCCCCAACCGTCGTTGCCGATGAACCCGCCGATGACGGCCTGTTCGCGGTCGGCGGCGACGACCAGCAGCTTGCAGCCGACGTTCTCGAGGACGATCTCGGGCGCCGAGAACCGGTGGCTGTACGTGTGGCCGACCGGGTCGTCGTCGACGCCGTAGGTGATGACCGAGAGGTCGACGCCGCGCTGATGGGCGGCGCGGATCTGCGGCTTGAGCGCGGCCAACTGATCGGGCCAGGCCGAGACGAACAAGTCGTTGTGAGCGGCGGCGACCAGATCGATCGACCGATCGATGAGGGCTGCGCGGCCGACGAGGTTGTGGATGAGGTGCGCCTCCATTGGTGTGGACAGCGACGGCAACTCGGATTGGAGGATGTCGAACGACTCGTCGAAGTCGCGCCGGAGTCGGGCGAGCAGCGAGGCGGTCGGCAGCGGAAGGTACTCGGTCGAGTCGGTTGTGCCGCGCACCTCGAACACCGCACCGCGTTCCACCAGTTTGCCCAGGGTTTCGTAGACGGTGCTGCGCGGCACGCTCGAGCGCTTGGCGACCTCGTAGCCGTTCAACGGCTGGCCGGCACTGATGAGCGCCAGATATGCCTTCGCCTCGTACCCGGACATGCCGAGGCGTCGGAACTGCTCGATCACTCGGTCCATTGTCACCGGAGAAACGATAGCCAGCAGGTCCGACGATTCTGAGCAAGGCCGAACAATCGTAAGCAGGGCAGACAAACTGGGTACGTCAAGAAAGTGACCACGGCAAGAATTGAGCGTGCCGCAGGCAGCGCGCGGTGCGGGCATTGGACAGCGCGAGGGGTGGTCGGTAGACTGTTCACGTAGTGAAGGTTCTCACGACTAAGACGTCGCGGCCGCTTGTGGCGCAGAGGCGCCGAGCGGGAACATCGTCGGGCGAAGCTAATGCATCGCTTGCTAAGGAGGCAACGTTGACCGAGGTGGTGTTGCGGGGAGGCACGCTCATCGATGGATCCGGCGCGCCCCCGCGTGCCTCGACCTCGGTACACCTCCGTGGAGACCGAATCGTCGCCGTCGGCGCCGACGCCGACGCAGCCGGCTCCGACGTTCCGTCGCTCGATGTCTCCGGTCTCACGGTGATGCCGGGGCTGATCGATGCTCACGTCCACGTCACGCTGGGCGAGCCGGCTAGCAACGACGAGCTGTTCCACCGGCGAGAGCCGGCTGCAGCCGCTCTTGTCGCCGCCTACAACGTGCGCAAGGTGCTGCGCGCGGGCGTGACGTCGTTCCTTGACGTCGACGGGATCTACAACATCGGCCCCGCGCTGCGCGATGCCATCCTGAGCGGGGCCATCGAGGGCCCGACGATGAAGGCGGGCACGTACGCGCTGATGACGGCGGTGGGCGGCACCGCCGGGCGGGACATCCCCGACTCGGGCACCGCCGGGTACGCGGAGGTCGTCCGTGACCGCGACGAGATGGTCCGCGTCGTGCGCCGCCAGGTGAAGGAAGGATCTGATGTCATCAAGATCCACGTCACCGGTTCGATCCCGAACGTGCCCGGCGAGATCCAGGTCTGGACACGCGACGAGATGCGCGTCGTCTGCGACACGGCACACGACCTCAATGTGCGGGTCAGCGCCCACTGCCGCGGCGACGGCGCCACCCTCGATGCCGTGCTGGCCGGCGTCGACATCATCTGGCACGCGTCGTACCTCGGTGAGGCGTCGCTCGAGGCCATCATCGACCGCGGAGTCGCGGTCGGCCCGGTGTTCACCTTCCTCGCCAACCTGAACGACTACGGCAGCCTGGCCGGCGCCACGTCATCGGTCAAGGACGTCTTCCGC
>JANOKQ010000058.1:0-1770 GCA_031419375.1 Acidimicrobiaceae bacterium | reverse complement strand
GGATGCGGCCGTCGCCGGGCGTGGGCACGTGTTGTTCGTGGACGCCGCCCACTGCGTGTACGGCACGTATCTGTGTTGCCTGTGGTCGATCCTGCGTGTGTTCGTCCGGGCCGCGAGCGGGCGTCAGCGGTTCAACGTGCTGGGCGCGTGGGACGCGGTCACCCGTGCGTTCGTGTCGGTGACGAACACAACAGTGGTGAACACCGACACCATGTGCGAACTGCTCCGGAAGATCGCGGCGGCGGGGTTGGCGGGTCCGGTGACGGTGGTGCTGGACAACGCCCGGTATCAGCGGAACAAGGTGGTGCAGGCGTTGGCGGCGGAGTTGTCGATCACCCTGTTGTACCTGCCGAGTTACTCGCCGAACCTGAACCTGATCGAACGCCTGTGGCGGTTCCTCAAGCGTAAGAGCGTGTACGGCAAGTATCACCCCAACTTCGCCGCCTTCAAGGCCGCCATCGAGGACACCCTGAGCAAACTCGGCACGACACACGCCGACTCGCTGGCCTCGCTCATGACGCTCAAATTCCAGGAGTTCGACGATGTCTCACTCCTGGCCGCGTAAAGTATAATCCTCTCGTCCGTCACATTTCGCACTTGTCTCGCACCCGTCGCCCACGCTACACATCTCAGAGGACGCATCATGACTCGTTTTCTGCCGGCGTGCATCAGTTTGTCGGTCGTGATGGCGGTGATGGCTTCCCGTAACCCTTCAGCCTTCTGAACTGGCCTTTCGCTTTCCCGCCGGTTGTCGAGAATCGCGGGCATGACGACCGTGGCTCCGATTCTCGATGTCGTCTTCGTTGCGGCGTTCCGCTCCGGCAACCTGACCCCGGAGCAGGTCGAAGCGGTCCTACCGCGTGACCGTGCGGCCGCCATCTTCTTCCTCCTCCAACTCAGCATCACCCTTGGCTCACCCGCACCCGCCGGCGGTGCCCACACGCCCTCCGGAACCGTCCCACCCTATGCCAAGCCCGCGGCCCCGCCCCGGCGCAAGAAGCGCGGTGCCGTGACCGGCCACCCGGGTGCCGCGCGCCCGCGACCCGAGCAGGTCGATCACCACGAATCGCACCAACTGCCCGCCTGCCCCAACTGCGGCGGCCAACTCACCCGGACCGGGCGGACCCGCACCCGGCTGGTCGAGGACATCCCCGACGACCTCCGACCCGAGGTCACCGAACACACGATCCACCGCGACTGGTGCCCGTGCTGCAAGAGGCAAGTCGAACCCCAGGTTCTCGACGCCCTGCCCAACTGCACCCTCGGCAACCGCACCGTCGTCCTGTCAGCCTGGCTGCACTACGGCCTGGGCGTTACCACCCGACAGATCGTCGAGGTCTTCAACGGCCACTTGAAACTCCCGATCACCGACGGTGGTCTGACGCAGATGTGGCACCGCTTGGCTCACGTTCTGGGGCCGTGGTACGAGCAGATCCACCGCCACTGCCTCGACGCCGGGGTCCTGCACGCGGACGAGACCGGCTGGCGGGACGAGGGCCGGACGTGGTGGCTGTGGTGCTTCACCTGTGCTGACGCCACCTACTACCTGATCGACGAGTCGCGTGGGCATCCGGCACTCGACCAGTTCTTCGTCGAGGAGTTCGGGGGCGTGCTGGTGACGGACTTCTGGGCGGCATACGACGCGGTGGGTCGGACCAAGCAGAAGTGCCGGCCGCACCTGCTGCGAGACCTCAAGGAGGTGGACACCGGATCGGACAACGGCGGCGACTGGCCTGCGTTCGCCAAGCGACTGCGGCGGGTCTTCGGCGA
>JANOKQ010000057.1:0-2640 GCA_031419375.1 Acidimicrobiaceae bacterium | reverse complement strand
CTGGTCGCCCAGGACGCTGGCGCCAGTGAAGGTGACGGTGGACATCAGGCCCGCTTTCGGTTCGTGCTGAGCGGCGTCGCTTTCGCCGGGGCTGGGTGTTGGGAGGTGGCGTTCGGGAAATCGTTGTTCGCCGTACCGGGTTGATCGGTCACGGCCCCCTCGGTCGACGCAGGATATGCCGTGGTCGGCCCGGCGCAGATGGGCGATGGTGCTGAGACCGGTGACGTTCCACTTGGTGTGGTCGGCCGACGACGATCCTCAAAGAGCTCGGCGAGGCGGCCATGGTCGACGGTGCGAGCGTGCCGCGTCAGTACTTCCAGATCATCTTGCCGTTGTGTCGGCCGGCATCGATGATGATCGCCCTCCCAACGCTGGTCGTCTACCTTGCACTGCGGAAGCAGTTCATCAGCGGCCTCACGTTGGGGGCTAATAAGGGGTAGACCATGATCCATCTCCGTGGCACCGGCTCCAGCGTCTGTTCCGGCGGCGGCACCGACTTGGTGCTCGACGTCTCCCACGGTGTCCCCGTGATCGTGTACTGGGGCGCGCCACTCGGTGATGTCGATCCTGCGTTGGTGCTCGCCGCGCTGGAGCGACCGGTCAGCCAGGGCATGCTCGATGTCGTTGCGCCTGCGTCGGTTGTGCCCGAACACGGCAGCGGCTGGCAGGGCCGACCGGGCCTTGCCGGGCACCGCCGTGGCGGGTCGGCCTGGTCGCCCCGGTTCCAGCCCGCCGGCACGGTGCCGGTCTCGGTGTCGGTCGGCGCGGTCGGCGCGGCCGGTGTTGTTGTATCGGCGGTCGACGAGGTGGCTGGCCTGCGGCTCGACACCACGGTCACGCTCGGCGACGTGCTTACGGTTGGCTGTGAGCTGACCAACATCGGCGACGGGTTCTACCTCCTCGACCAGTTGACGATCACCGTGCCGTTGCCCGTCCACGCAGCCGAGCTGCTCACCTTCACCGGGCGGTGGACCCGCGAGTTCCATCCGCACCGGCGTCGCTGGGACGAGGGGGCGGTGTCGATCGAGAATCGCCGCGGTCGCACTTCGCACGAGCACGTGTCGCTCGCCTTCGCCGGCGAACCCGGATTCGGCGAGTGGCGCGGCGAGGTGTGGGGCGCGCATCTCGCTTGGAGCGGCAACCATTCGCTGCTCGCCGAGTGCATGGCCGACGGTCGCCGCTACCTGCAACTCGGTGAACTGCTTCATCCGGGCGAGGTCGCGTTGCGCCCGGGCGAGAGCTACCGCACGCCCGACGTGATCGCCGTCCACTCCGTTGATGGGCTCACCCCGGCGACGTGGGGGTTCCACCGCTCGCTACGCGCCGCGCCGGCACATCCGACCTCTCCGCGGCCGGTGCTGATCAACACGTGGGAGGCGGTGTACTTCGATCACGACACCGCTCGGTTACAGGAGATGGCCACGGTCGCCGCGTCGCTCGGCATCGAGCGCTACGTGCTCGACGACGGCTGGTTCGGTTCGCGCCGCGATGATCGCCGCGGGCTTGGCGACTGGTGGGTGTCGTCGGAGGTGTACCCGAACGGGCTGGCCCCGCTGATCGACCACGTGACGTCGCTCGGCATGGAGTTCGGCATCTGGGTCGAGCCGGAGATGGTCAACGCCGACAGCGACCTGTACCGAGCCCATCCCGAGTGGGCGCTGACCACCGACGGGTACCCGCCGGTTGAAGGCCGCCAGCAGCTCGTGCTCGATATCGGCCACCCCGACGCGTACGCGTACATCCTCGATCGCGTCGATGCGTTGTTGCGCGACCACGACATCTCGTATGTGAAGTGGGACATGAACCGTGATCACGTGCAGGGCAGCGGTGCCCGTGGCGCGGCGGGGACGCACGCGCAAACCGTTGCGCTGTACCGGCTGTTCGACGAGTTGCACCGACGTCATCCCGGTGTCGAGATTGAGAGCTGCGCCAGCGGTGGGGGCCGCATCGATCACGGCATCCTGCAACGCACCAGCCGGGTGTGGACCAGCGACTGCAACGACGCGCTGGAACGCCAGACCATTCAGCGCGGTGCGTCGATGTTGATACCGCCCGAGCTGGTGGGCGCGCACATCGGCCCGCCGCGATCGCACACCACGGGGCGCATGCAGTCCTTGGCGTTCCGTGCAGCTACCGCGCTGTTCGGCCACCTCGGTGTGGAGTGGAACGTGGTTGCGCTCACCGATGCCGAACGGGCCGACCTCGCCTCGGTGATCGCGCTGCACCGGCGGTTCCGGCCGCTGCTGCACTCGGGCGATGCGGTGCGTTTCGATACGGTCGCCAACGGCATCGGCGAACCCGATACCCCGGCGTCGCTGGCGTGGGGTGTGTACGCAGCCGACAGGAGCGAGGCGCTGATCGGGGTGGCTCAGCTCCGAACGGCGATGAGCCTCACCCCGCCTCCGCTGCGCCTGCCCGGCCTCAATCCCGATTCCACGTACATGGTCGAGCTGATCGATCTGCCGCACGCCGGTCGGGTGCCCGCCCGCCAGCAGCCCGCCTGGACGGGTGCCGGGGTGGGTGCCGGGGTGGGTGCCGGCATCGCACTCACCGGCCGCCAGCTCGCCGCCCACGGCATCCAGATCCCGATCATGAACCCAGAATCCGCCCTCCTCCTCCACCTCCACCTCCACACCCAAT
>JANOKQ010000056.1:0-2845 GCA_031419375.1 Acidimicrobiaceae bacterium | reverse complement strand
CGACGAGACCGGCCCCACCGACGCCGACAGCGCAAAGAACGGTGCAGGATGGAGCGGCGTCACCGTGAACGTGTATGCGATGGCGGGATTGGTCGTGACCGTGAACGTCAACACACCAGCACCGACGGTGGGGGTGATGATCACCGGAGCGAGAAGCGGGCTCGACACGACGTTGTACCCGGTCGGTGCAACGCCGGTCGGGGCGACCCAGGCAAGGATGATGTCGCCTGCTGCGGGTCCGGTGCCGGCGGTCGCCGTCAGGTTCGTGACTGCAGGACGGGCCGACAACGACGGCGAAACGTTCACACTGTTCGACACCGGGCTGGTGCCGACGCTGTTGGCCGCAGTGGTGGTCACGGCGTAGGTCTGACCGTTGACGACACCGTCAGCAGCGACGAACGCGAACGACGTGGACGCCGCAGGGAACAACTTCGTCAACGTCGGGCCGACGCCGGGAACGGCCGTCACGGTGTAACCCGTTGTTGTCGGTGCCGAAACTGCGTGGGTGTTCGTGACGCTGAACGTCTGATCACCGGCGGTAGGTGCGCTCAGCGCCGGTGCCGCTGGCACTGCGCCGACGGCGTAGCTAAAGCTCGTGGGGGTGACGTTGCTGATCGTGATCGTCGTCTCCCAGTACCTACCCGCATCAAGGGCACCGCCCTGCGTGCAAGCGAAACCCATGTCGTACGCACCATTCACAAGGCCAGCCTGTCCAACGAGAGTTCCGAGCGAGAACGTCGGAATACCGGTGATCAGGCCGAGGGGGGATGCCGCGGGGTTGCGGTTGATGACCGGGGTGCCTCCGCCGTCGTACATCGCCGAGACGAACGCCCCGGCAACCGCGTTTGGTCCGGCACCGCCGTAGGTGAGCGTGGACGCATCGACCGAGGCCGACACGATGTAGGTCTGCCAACGGTATGAAGGCGTTCCGGCACCGCTGCCGGTGCATGCCGAGTTGAGGGGCGGAAGCATGGTGAACACCGTCGCGTCGGTACCGCTGGCTGTGCCCACCGAGACGGGTCCCAATGGCGGCCCGGCGAGGGCGTTGCTGGAGATCAGACCGACGGTGGAGGCGGCAATCGCCGCTCCCACTACCGCGATCCGAGTGAATTTTTTAAACATCGTGGATTTCCCTTTCAAGGGTAAATGGATTCGAGAATTCGAAGGAGAATGACGTACTGAAACCGATGAGATCATTGTTGCGTGGTTCGATGGCAGGATCAGGCCGCACCGGTGGTCCAAGCGCGCGTCCTGGAGATATCGCCACAGTCAGGAATGGCCAGGAAGCCGAAGGTCTCGATGACTGCAGTATTGAGGCAAACCGACGATGACAAACCGACGAACAGCTTCTTCCTCGCCGCGTTACCCGGGCCAGTAGCGACGGCAGTGGACAGCACGTTGTACACGTAGCGACCGAACGTCGCGTCGTTGTAGAACGTGGCATTGGGGGTGAGCGGGGCGACGGTACCGACGACCGGAGAGCCAAGGTTGACGCCGTTGCCGTTGTCGGTGATCGAGCCGATCTTGACGTCGGGTCCCGGCGCAGGCTCTCCAACACCGTTGGTCTTGGAGATGAAGTTTCCTGCGGAGAACCCGCTGATGACCTGGAAGTTGTCCAGCGTCACATCGAGCGCAACACCCTTGGCCTGGAGAGCAGGTCCGTCGCTTTCCTGGATCCGGCCAACCACACCGGCGTTGGTGCACTCCGTCGTTGCTGCGTTCTCCGATGCGGAAATACCCAAGGCGCTGTTCCAGAACGCGAAGGTACCCGAGTTGGTCTGGATGCCGCACGGGATCATCGTGACGCCGCCGACGACCAGGCGGCTAGTGGCCGTGGAGTTGTAGATCGCCACCAACTGCTGGCGCGACAGGGCGGTGACCGGGATGGCACCGGCTGGGCGGAAGGCGGCGAAGCTCATTGCGTCACGACCGAACGGGATGTACGTGGCGTCAGTACCCGGTGTCCCCGGGATGCTTGATGAGCGAGCGAAGTCGACCTGGCCGGAGATGTCCTGGAGGACGCCGCACCCGCCGGCACCCGTCCACCCGCCGCCGAGGCCAGCAGACTGGTTGAGGGCCTTCTGGCCCGCACCGGAACCGTTCGGCCGGAAGAATGCGGGTCCACCAATCTTCGCGGTGATGCAGTTGTCGCCGACGAACGCCGCCTTGCTGGCATCGAAGGAGATGATCTGCAGGCTGCCCTGGGTGCTGGCAACGGTGCTGGGGTTCGAGGCAATCGGCGTGTAGAAGCGGCCGTTGCTGTACCCGGCCATGGCGTTCATGACGCCCTCGGTGGTATCGGAACCTACACCGACGAACGCAGCGTACTGCTGGGGGTCGGCGTTAGCCGACCCTGTCAGCAAGCCTGCACCCAGGGTGGAGGTGAGCGCGAGGCCGATGGCCAGCCGCTTTTTGCGTGAAGCAATCATGATGATGTGAAGATTCCCTTCGTAGTGATGGAGCGCCCTGATTTGATCTCAGGACCCGGTGATCATGACAGAGCTAATCGAAGTCCAGAAGACCTCCAGATGTACAACAAACGTGTGCACCGAGTGTTCATCTGACGGACGCCCTGGATTCAGCCGAAACGACCCATCACGTAATCACTGGTCCGCGGATCCTGCGGCGAACCGAACATCGCCGACGTCGGACCGTGTTCCACAATGACGCCCGGTGTCCCCTGCTCGGCAAGAAAAAAAGCGCAGCGGTTCGAAACCCGGGCGGCCTGTTGCATGTTGTGGGTGACGATGACGATCGTCACCTCCGACACCAGTTGCATCACCGTCTCTTCGATCCTGCGCGTGGACGTCGGATCGAGTGCCGAGCATGGCTC
The DNA here is from genome assembly GCA_031419375.1 of Acidimicrobiaceae bacterium. Classification (GTDB taxonomy): domain Bacteria; phylum Actinomycetota; class Acidimicrobiia; order Acidimicrobiales; family Ilumatobacteraceae; genus VFMC01. The sequence goes on along the minus strand of JANOKQ010000056.1, from coordinate 12 downwards.
GTCCATCAGGAT
>JANOKQ010000055.1:0-3722 GCA_031419375.1 Acidimicrobiaceae bacterium | reverse complement strand
GGAAGGTGCGAATCTCGAAGCCGCCCTGACCCGCCTGTGCGTAGGTCGACGCGTCGTCGTAGTCGAGGAGGGCGGCACGATCGTTGCGGCACCACCGGTCGAGGAAGTCTCGGTCCCAGGGTTCGTTGATCTTGCCCGAGTCGGGCGTAGCTGGCCAGTGCGAGATGCCGCCCGTGCCCACGATCGCCACACGCTCCGGCATCGAGTCGGCGGCGCGCCGAAGTGCCTCGCCGAAGGCCCACGCACGGTGCAGCGGTGCCAGCGGTGGGCCTTGGCAGTTGATGTTGGCGGGGATGACGGGGAGGTCGTAGCCGGGGGTGAGGAAGTGCAGCGGCACCATGATCCCGTGGTCGAAACGCCATTCCTCGCAGTAGGCAACGTCGACGGATTGCATCACTTCTTCGATCAGGCGCTTCGACATGTCGACGTTCCCCGGCACGTTCGTGTGTTGGATCGCCAACCATGCGGAATCCTCGATCGGGCCGTCATAGCGGTCGGCCATCCCGATCGCAAAGCTGGGCATGTTGTTCATGAAGAAGTTGGCGAAGTGCTCGGCAGCGATCACCACCAACACATCCGGACGCGCCGCCTGCAGCGACTCGCGCATTCCACCGAACGCGGCGTAGAACTCGTCGCGCACTGCGGGATCGGCGAGGTTGGCGCGTCCGGTGATCCCTGGGGCGTGGCTGCACACCCCTGCATACACCAAGCTCATGACGAAGTCGTTTCGTGTTGCCCAAGGCGCGCCGCGTTCGCGTTGGTGCCCTCGTAGCCGGTGACCGCGTACACGCCGGCGCGCACCGGGCCATAGCGGGCGATGCCATCGCGCATCAGTTGCAGGTAGTCGGGCCAGGCGATCTGATGGAACGCGGCGAAGTGCATCAGGATCTGGCCGTTCACTCCGAAGTGGAACAACAGTCCGATGTCTGGTCGGATCAATGCGTCGCGTTCTTCGTGTTCGAGGTCGTAGCCGCTGGCGGCAGCGGCCCGGTCAGCCTGGTACGCGGCTTGCCGCACCGGATCGCGGTTCAGCTCAAACAGGAACTTCTGAACGGCGTACAGGCTCACGATGTGCCCCAGTCGAGCAGTACGTGCTCGGGCCCGCGGAAGGTGATGTTGGGGAAGTGGGTGATCTGCTGATCGGCGACGAGGCGCAGGCTCGGCACGCGTGCGGCCAGTGCGCCCACCACGATGCGGGCTTCGACCTTGGCCAGCATCGCCCCGAGGCAGTAGTGGATGCCCTTGCCGAAAGAGATGTGCCGGTTGGCATTGCGGCGATGGATGTCGAAGTCATCGGCGTGATCGAACAGCGTCGGTTCGCGGTTGGCTGCGGCGAAGTTCATGAAGATCTTGGTTCCGGCCGGCAGGTCGTACCCGGCGAGTGTGGCCGGGCGGGTGGTGACGCGTCGCCACGAGATCTGACTCGACTCGAAGCGCAGCACCTCCTCCACGGCGTTGATGATCGACGATGGGTCGGCGCATACGGCGTCCCATTGATTGCGGCGCGGCAGCAGGCACAGCAGGCAGTTGCACAGCAGCGCGGTAACGGCCTCGTGGCCGGCGAACGAAAGTCCGTAGACGATCGATTCGACCTCGCGGTACGACAGTTCGTCGTGGTCGGTGTCGTGTGCGTTCAAGAGTTCGCTGGTGAAGTCGTCGCCCCGGTGGTCGCGCTTGTCGGCCACGAAGTCACGGCAGTAGCGCCAGTACGCCACCATCTTCGTGGCGATGTCGACCTGCTGATCGCCGGTTGGATGACCCCAGGAGAAGCTCTTGCGATCGAGGCACCACTGCTTCAGCTGGTCGTCGTCGGCGGCCGGGAACCCGATGAAACGGAAGACGGTCTCGCCAGGCAACGGGAACGCCAACGAGGCGACGAACTCCGCCGGCGGGCCGGCATCGAGCATCTGCCCGATCAGCTCGTTGGTACGGCGGCGGATGAACGGCTCGAGGGTCTTCAGGCGGCTGTTGGAAAAGCCCTGCCGGGTGTACACGCGTATCCGTCCGTGGTCTGGTTCCGGCCGGTTCGACATCACCGCGATGGGGTTGAAGTCGGGTGCCTGCAAGACGGCGGTCGCCGCAACGCCGAGCGGGAAGACGGGGTCTTGGACGTTGGTCGAGGCATAGGTCTCATGGTCGGTGAACACGGCGTCGATGTCGCTCATCGAGTTGATGACGAGGTAGCCAAGCTGTCCGGAGTAGAACGCAGGGCCGTTGGCGCGCATCTGCGCCGACACTGCGTACGGATCGCGCAGGTACTCGGGCGACAGCGGGCTCCAGCGCTGATCGATGGGGCAGCCGACGGGTGGAGGTGCCCCTTCGGACGGAGGCTGGTGATATGCCGATGCAGTCATAGCCTGCCTTGTTGCTGGGCCTGCCACGCCTCTTCCTGCGCGGTCAGATCGGTGAGCTCGTCGATCAACGACGCTAATCGTTCGCGACCAAGGCGCTGCTCGATTCCCCCGTAACGTACCCTTCTCGCCGCGTTCGAACGCCGCTCTGCGATGAACATAGCATGTTGGAAATTCAGTGCTGGGTGCGACTCCCGGGTGCGACTTGGGGCACCGGCTTGACGGCCGGGTGGGACGATCGAAAGGAGCCCGACGATGACGACAGGGTTGGTGTTCCACGAGCGATACCTGTGGCACGACACGGGGCATGGGTGGATCATCCCCAACGACGGCGTTGCGTTGCAGCCGTACGAACATCCGGAGAACCCCGAGACAAAGCGACGGATGCTCAACTTGTGGCGTGCCGCCGGGATGCTCGATCACCTCGTAGCGATCGAACCTCGTCCGGCCACCATCGACGAGGTGTGTCGAGTCCACACGCGTGCCCACGTGGACCGAATCGCCGCGCTGTCGGCGGCTGGTGGGGGCGACGCCGGTGGGCTCACGCCAATTGGACTCGGTAGCTACGAGATCGCATTGATGTCGGCCGGAGGATGCATCGCCGCAGTCGATGCTGTGCTCGACGGCGTGGTCGACAACGTGTACGCGCTGGTGCGGCCACCGGGTCATCACGCAACCGCTGATGCCAGCATGGGTTTCTGCCTGTTCAACAACGCCGCAATTGCGGTCGAGCACCTCCGCGCCGTTCGAGGTGTGCAACGCGTCGCGATGGTCGACTGGGATGTGCATCACGGCAACGGACAGCAAACGGTCTTCTACGACAACCCGAACGTGCTCACCATTTCGATTCATCAGGACTTGTGCTTCCCACCCGACTCGGGGTACATGCGCGACACCGGCGCTGGCGCTGGCGAGGGGTACAACATCAACGTTCCCTTGCCGCCGGGCAGCGGGCATGGTGCCTACCTCGCCGCGTATGCGCGGGTGGTGGTTCCGGCGCTGCGTCGGTTCCAGCCTGACTTCATCGTTGCGCCGTCCGGCTTCGACGGAGGGTTCTTCGATCCACTGGGCCGGATGATGGCCTGGAGCGAAACGTTTCGCTCGATGACCAACATGTTGAAGTCGGCCGCCGCACAAGCGTGCTCCGGGCGCCTGGTGCTCACCCACGAGGGTGGCTACTCGCAGGCCTACGTTCCCTTCATCGGCCTTGCCGTGGCCGAGGAACTGTCCGGCGTGAAATCGTCCATCGACGACCCCTATGCGTTCATCTGCGAACACGGAGGTCAACAGGAACTCCAACCCCATCAGGATCAACTGATTCGCGCAGCCGAGGGGCTCCTCGATGGCATCGGCGGCCGCTGATCCGTTCCG
>JANOKQ010000054.1:0-2475 GCA_031419375.1 Acidimicrobiaceae bacterium | reverse complement strand
CCCGGCAACCGTGACGAAGCCGCCCGGACCCGCGCCGTGCTCGCCTCGCTGGTGCGACCGGTTCCAGCGTGACCGGCGTGACCGGCGACGGGCGGTATGCAGGGATCACCGGGTTGACCGTGGAGGTCGTCGGTGGTGTCGCGACGGTCACCATCGACAATCCGCCGATCAACCTGTTCACGATCGAGGTGTTCATGGCGATGGCCGATCTCGTCGATCGGTTGGCAGCCGATGACACGGTGCGCGTGGTGCTGCTGCGCAGCGCCAACCCGGAGTTCTTCATCGCCCACTTCGATGTCGCCGCGATCCTCACGTTCCCCACCGACGCCGCACCGGCGACCGAGCTCGGTGCGTATCACCGGATGTGCGAAGCGCTGCGCACCATGCCCAAGGCCACCATCGCTGTCATCGAAGGTCGAGTCGGGGGCGGGGGCAGCGAGTTGGCGCTCAGTTGCGACATGCGCTTCGCGGTGCTGCCCCACGGCGATCACCCGGGCGCCGTGCTCAGCCAACCCGAAGTTGCGCTGGGGATCATCCCCGGTGGCAGCGGCACGGTTCGCCTACCCCGGTTGATCGGTCGCAGCCGAGCGCTCGAAGTGATGCTCGGCTGCGACGATGTGGCGGCTGTCACCGCCGAGGCGTGGGGATGGGTCAACCGGGCGCTGCCAGTGGACGAGCTGTGGCCGTTCGTCAACCGCCTGACGCAGCGGATCGCTTCGTTTCCGGTCCATGCCGTCGCCGCCGCGAAGGCGGCGGTGCTGCGCGCCGAGGGCGACGTCGAGCCCGACCTCATCGCCGAAGCCACCGCATTCGGCGCGACCCTCGGGGGTCCCGGGACAGCCGCTGCGATGCGCCGCTTCCTCGCCCTCGGTGGCCAGACCCGCGAGGGTGAGCTCCGCCTCGGAGCGCTCGCCGGCGAACTCTCGTAACTGTCTCCTCGTCGCATTCATCGCCACCGGCTGACCCACCAACGCGTTTACCGTTTCTCGCGTAGGCGCTGTTACTCGTCGTTGCGGAACGCGCCGGGAATGTCACGACGGCTGTGGAGGACGCGCCAGACATCGAATTGCTCGGCGAAACAGAGCGCGAGGTTGTCGCCACCTTCGTCCCGGTAGTGGTTGACCGCATCGGCGATGTCAGCAGCGGCGAGGGAACGGAGCCGCATCTCGCGCTTTGACATCGCGGTCAGCTGCCGGAGTGGACGCGCTCGCGAAGCGACGCGAAGTAGGTCGCGTCGGCAGGAGGCCCGGGCGTCGAGGTGGCACCATCGAGCAGCAGATTGCGCAGCTGCTGGCGGTCCTGTTCACGCCGGATGAGGGCGCGTACGAACTCGGGTTTGGCAGACTTTGCCATCAGGTCGCTCAACATCGCGACCGCGTTCGATTCACCCCCGTCGACGCTGCGGCGGGAACGTTCGAAAGCTCAACGTCGTTGTGGCACACGAGCGTCCCGCCCGCAGGGCCAGACCGTCGTTGGCCTGCGCTCGCGATCCCACCGTCGAGTTGTTGCTCAGCCACACGGCCACTTTGACAGACGTGGTGCAGCCGGCTGAGCTGATTCAGGGCACTACTCAGCTGCGCTGCTCGTACAACGGGCGTTGGAACGGCCACGCCTCGGCCAACCACGACGACACCGTCTCCCACAGCACCACGTCGAGTTCGGCGCGGCTCGCCCGGACCCAGGACTGGGCCTCGACGTCGTGCTCGCTGTCGTTGGTTGGGTACAGATAGACGCACCCGATCACCTCGTCGCCGTCGAGTACCGAGTAGGTGAACCCGGTTCGGGCCGCGAAGTCCCGGGCGTGCCGCACGAGGTCGGCCAGGTTCTGCTCGGCCGACATCTCGGTCGGCCACTTCCCGTCGGGGTAACCAGGCGTGCCCCGGATGTGGGCGATGCTCGACATCCAGGCCTCGTGGTCGCGCTCGTTGTGCTCGGGTCCGAGGGGCTCCAGCCAAAACCGATCGGTCGCCAACTCGAGCGGCACCTGGAAGTCATCGGGGACGAAGGGGGTCGACACGAGACGACACGATAGTGGCGCCGGGGCCTCTCAGATGGCGCCGAACGGCACGTTTGCGAGCGGCCGATGCGTCCCATAACGTTCGACGGCTTCCCTGTCGGCCCTGCCCCCAAACGCCGGTTCCGCCCGCCCTCGGTCTGGCAATTGCTATTTCGTCCAAATGACGTCAGTACGCATCACCGATGGCGGACCCACGAGCAGATTCTCCACCGCAAAGACGTAGGCCGCATATGCGGGCGTCGCCAGAAACGCTGACGCCGCCTCGGTGTCGCTGTATTGCTGAAAGGCGCGGATCACGTCGGGGTCGTCGACGTCGTGCATGTAGGCGTAAGCCTCGTGTGCAGCGTTGGCTGTGATGGCGGGGCGAAGAAACTCCTCCCAGATGGCGCGCACCGAGTCGCGAGAACCGGGCCGCATGTGGTGTTCGATGATGACTCCGACGCTCATGCTCCGGCTCC
>JANOKQ010000053.1:0-2142 GCA_031419375.1 Acidimicrobiaceae bacterium | reverse complement strand
CGCGCCGCCAATCCGAGCGCGGCGACACCGGCCGACACCGCGCCGGAGCTGACCAGCACGACCTCGTGTCCGCTCTCGCGCACTGCGACGACCTGCCCACACAACCGCTCGATGACGCGCGTGTCGATCACCCCGAGTTCGTCGGTGAGTGACGAGGTGCCGATCTTGACGATCACCCGCACGATCAGATGTCCTGCTGGTACTCGAAGCTGAATCCGGCGATCCACACGATGTCGCCATCGACCGCGCCGGCACGGGCGAGCATCTTGGGGATGTTGAGGCGCTTGAGCTGATGATCGATGAATAGCAGCGCTTCGGGAGTGGTGACGTCGTTCAGCGCGACGACGCGTTCCACCTGGCGACCCGAGAGGCGGAACTCGTGGTCGTCGATCCGCTCGACTTTGGCACCCTCTGGCTCGGGGCGGATGATCACCAGGCCCTCGACGACGGGCTGCTGCTGGCGGGCTTCATGCACCAGCGCAGCGAGACGGCCAACGAGTTCCTTGACACCTTGATGGGTGATCGCCGAGATGGCTTCGCCGTCCCACGCCGGTCCGTCCCAGTCGTGCGTGGCCATGTCGGCCTTGGTGCCAACGACCACGCGGGGCCGCGCGAGCAGCTCCGGCTGATACGCCCCGAGCTCGTCGAGCAGGATGCGTTCCTGTTCGTGCGGACCGACGCCGTCGAGTGGGGCGAGATCGACCATCATGCACAGCGCTCGGGCCCGCTCGATGTGACGCAGGAACTGATGACCGAGCCCTTTGCCCTCACTCGCACCCTCGATCAGACCGGGGATGTCGGCGACGATGAAGTCGGTGTCCTGGTCGAGGCGGACAACACCGAGATTGGGCTCGAGCGTGGTGAACGGATAGTCGGCGATCTTCGGTCGGGCGGCACTGATGACGCTGATCAGCGTGCTCTTGCCGACGTTAGGGAAGCCCACGAGCGCCACATCGGCCATGAGCTTCAACTCGAGCTTGAGCCAATGGTCCTCGCCGTGCTCGCCCTGTTCGGCGAAGCCGGGGGCGCGCCGTTTGTTCGACCAGAACTTGGCATTGCCTCGCCCACCGCGGCCGCCATTCGCGGCCAGCCAGCGGTCGCCGTGGTTGGCGAGATCGGCGAGCAGCTCGCCGGTGTACATGTCGTGGGCGATCGTGCCTTCGGGAACCCGGACATCGAGCGAGTCGCCGCGGCGGCCGTGCTGGTCTTTGCCCTTGCCGTGGACGCCATCGACGGCGCGGCGATGCGGGTGGTCCTTGAAAGCAAGCAGCGACGACACGTTGCGGTCGGCGATGAACCACACGTCGCCGCCCTTTCCCCCATCGCCACCGTTGGGTCCGCCGAACGCGACGGGGCCCTCGCGGCGGAACGAGACGCAACCGGCACCGCCATCGCCACCACGTACGTTGAGTTGGGCCTCGTCGACAAATCCGCTCATAGGAACCCCGGCAGGCTACCGGTACCGCGTGACACCCATTGGGTACCCTGGCCGTATGCCCTTCAACCCGCAGGCCAACCCGCTAGAGACCGCGCCACACACGTCCGCGGCGGCCATCGACGTTGGTTCCGCGGCAGGCGGCGACATGGCCGAACGGGCGGCGCGGTGGGCGTCCACCATGGCTGGTCACGGCGCCGAGCACGGCGTCCGGCTGGCCCATTCGGATTCATGGGCCAGCAGCGGGTCGCCACAGCTGATCGATCGGCGGGCGCGCGAGGCCCGCGAGCACGAGGCCCTGGCCACACTGGCCACGCGGGCCAACGGAGGCGGCCACCGCCCGCTCCCCGAAGAAGCCGACCCGTGGCGCACCTGCTTCGAGCGTGACCGCGACCGCATCTTGCACTCCACTGCGTTCCGCCGCCTCGCCGGAAAGACCCAGGTGTTCGTGTTTCCCGACGACCACCAACGCACCAGGCTCACCCACGCGTTAGAGGTCGCCCAGGTGGCGGCGTCCATTGCCCGTGCGCTCGGGCTCAACGTGGCCTTGGCCGAGGCGATTGCGCTGGGCCACGACTGCGGCCACGGTCCCGGCGGCCATGCCAGTGAAGATGCGCTCAGCCCGTACGTCGACGGCGGGTTCGATCACGCGCTGTGGGGTGCAGACGTCACGTTGTTGCCGCTCAACCTGTGCGCCGAGACCGTCG
>JANOKQ010000052.1:0-2757 GCA_031419375.1 Acidimicrobiaceae bacterium | reverse complement strand
GACGTGACAGCCGGATGGGGGCCTCGTCAAAAGGAAACTGAGGTGCGTGCTCGTGGCAACAGAACGGAGCGCCCGAACCCCCGCGTCAAGCTAACAACGGGCTCCGAACACCATAGAAAACACGACGTCTGCCCGACTGACCTGACGTTCCGCACTTCTGGTGGGGCTTATCGTCCCCCACTTGTCAGGGTGCCTGGTGCTGTGTGGTGGCGCGGGTGTAGGTGTCGGCGGGGATGTTGAGCAGGTCGAGGACCTGGTGTTGTAGGGGTGTGAGGGTGGGTTCGAAGATCTGGACGACGCGTCCGTGGTCGGTGAGGTGGTGGCGGGCGACGGTGTTGAAGATCTCGAGGATGCGGGGTGCGCTGGGGGCGGGGCAGGACCTGAGTTCGGGGTAGAGGGCGATGTGGTCGAGTCCTGCGGTTTTCATCGCGGTGCGGATCTCGCGTTCGATGAGCGCTTCGGTGAGCAGGGCGAGGAACTGGCAGAGCAGGAACGCTTCGATCCGGTGGGGGGTGTGGAGGAACACGGGGGCGAGTTGTTGGGGGCCTTTGAGCATGTGGTTGCGGCGTTCGAGGTTGGGTTGGTAGCGGTAGGCGGCGAGGGCCTCGGCGGCGGTGATGTTCGTGTCGTTGGTGATCAGCGGGAACATGCCGTCGGAGGCGGCGTCGCGGGCGACGAGGTCTTCGTTGACCTGCCAGGCGACGCGGTGGTGGGTGCGGGTGTGTTTGCGGTAGCGGGTGTCCTTGCCGGGCCGTCCCCGTTTTTCTTGGCGGACGGTCTCGATGGTGGTCTCGGTGATCGTGAAGCTGATCCAGCGTGCGCCGCCGGAGTGGTCGAGAGCGGCGGTCGCGGCGGTCTCGGCGGCGACGGTGTTGCGTAGCCGGGTGCGGGGTGAGGCGAGGCGCTGATTGAGCTCGTCGAGGACGGCGATGCCTTTGGCGATGCGGGCCCGGCGGGCTTCGGCGTCGTTGGCGGTCTTGGCTGAGGCACGGATCCAGATGATCCGGTAGCCCTCAGCTGATGGTGTCGGGGCGGGGGTGGTGTGCCACACGTCGTCGGGTTCACCGTGGCGGCCGCCGGGTCGGCGGTGGGCCTCGGTCCAGTCCGGGTTGTTGTGCCAGACCCAGTCGCGGAACTCTGCGTCTTGTTTGCGGGAACGGGGCAGGATCGTCACGAACCGGCCGCCGTGGCCGGCGATGTGGTCCATCGCTGCCCGGTTGGCGAGCTTGCAGTCGGCGACGTACAAGAAGTCGGCCCGCCCGACCAGGGCGACGAGCTCATCCCAGGTCGGGATGTGGGTGACGTCATCGGCGGTGTTGCCGTCCTCGACCCGGAACGCGATCGGGACCGCCCCATCAGCACAGATCGTCAACACGCACAGCAACTGTTTGAGGTCGGGGCGGTGATCCTTATTGTGCCCGTAGGTGATCACCGGGGTCAGCTGACCACCGCGCACCGTCCCGGTCGCGGTGTGGTAGCCGCCGGAGAACGTGACCGTGGTCGAGTCGTTGTGCAACTGGGTCAGATCGATGTCGAACGCGCGGACCGCGGCGAGGACCACGCCGGTGATCACCGTCGCCCAGTCGGCGTCGAACAGACCGTCGAGCGTGCGCCCCACCCGGTCATCGTTGAGCGCGTCGACATCGCCCGGTCCGAGCCCGAGCAGACCGGGCTGGTAGCGGGCGGCCCACTCGCCGAGCGCGTAGACCGGCAGGTGGGAGACGATCAGGTTGCGGACCACCACCCCGATCACCGTCGCCGGGGCAAGACGCAGCCGGGCGTCGTCGGCGGGCAGATGCCGTGACAACAACCCGTCCAGGCCGATCCGGGCCAGGAAGTGGTTGATGATCGGCAACGCACCGACGGTCTCGCTGGACAACTCGAACTCTGCTGTGCCAGACATCGCCAGTCCTCCTTGACAGTGATCCGCTGTTCTGACAGTATGACAACTGTCCGAACCCAGAACGCGGATACCCATTGAGGACAACCATCGTGGCCACCCGACTCGAGCGCTACCAGCGCCAGTACCAGACCCTCCAAGCCCAACTCGCCGAGGGCGGCTTCATCAGCTCAGGCAGCATCGTGTCCCGCCACACCTCCTGCGGACGCCCCGGCTGCCGCTGCCAAGCCGACCCGCCCCAGCTCCACGGCCCCTACTGGCAGTGGACCCGCAAGGTCGCCGGCAAGACCATCACCCGCCGCCTCGACCAGACCGAAGCCGATCACTACCGCGAGTGGATCGCCAACGGCCGCCGCCTCGCCCGCATCATCACCCAGATGGAGAAGATCTCCGCCAACGCCAGCGAACTCGTACTCCGCCAGACGACCCCAGCCCCCACCAACGACCGACCAGCCCCCTGACCAGCCCACATGGGGGGCCGAAACGCCACCGAGAAGTGCGGAACGTCAGTCATGTCACCAGTCAAGCTTGATTTCGCGGGTGCGTGATCACAACCGGGCACGCGGCTGCGTCAGAAACTGTGAGAGCGACCGACCCGAACAACGCTGTCTTGAAGCCGCTGCGACCTCTCGATCCGATGACCACGAGGTCGGCATCCTCGCTGGCCCGGATGAGTGCCCCGGCGGCAGGTCCCTCGACGAGCTCAGCGGTCACCTGTGAAGTCGTCCGGGGTCGACACTCGGCGACCGCCCGATCAAGAACCTGTTGCGCTTGCTCGTGCTGGCGTGCTTCGCGAGCCTGCACGATGCACAGAACTGATCCGTGGAGGTTTGCCTCAGCGCACGCCCATTCGAGAG
>JANOKQ010000051.1:0-4723 GCA_031419375.1 Acidimicrobiaceae bacterium | reverse complement strand
CTTGCGCCGGCTGCCCCACCCGCCGATGCCGATGGTCATCCCGCTGGCGAGCGTGGCGATCGCGTCGTCGTGGCTGATCCGCTTGTCGCGGCTCACCGGTTGGTGCCGGTTTCATCGCCCTTGGCGGTACCGGCGAAGTCGTCGCGCAGTTCGTCGGCTACACCGCTGAGGTTGAGTTCGAACGTGAAGCCCTGCTCGAAGCGGTAGCTCTTCTTCACATCCCACAAGTCGATGCCGTTGAGGCTCTCCTTCGCTGCCCGGATCACCGTCGGCGACTTCGCCGCGATCTGCGCCGCGACCGCGATCGCCGCGTCGCGCAGCTCGGCCCGTGGGACCACCGCGTGGACGCTGCCGAAGTGGTGCAGCTCTGCCGCGGTGGCCGTCGCCGACGTGTAGACCATCGCCCTCATCTTGTGCTGGGGCACCAACCGTGACAGGTGCGTTGCTGCGCCGAGCGCGCCACGGTCCACCTCTGGCAGCCCGAAGTAGGCGTCGTCACTGGCGACGATGATGTCGGCGTTACCGGCCAGGCCGATCCCGCCGCCGAGGCAGAACCCGTGCACCGCGGCGATAACCGGCACTGCGCAGTCGTACACCGCGGCAAACGCTGCGTAGCAGCCCTTGTTGGCACCGATGAGGGCGCTGAAGCCGGCGGTGTTCTGCATTTCCTTGATGTCGACGCCGGCGTTGAAGCCCTTGCCCTCGGCCCGCAGCACCACCACGCGCACGGCTTGGTTGCGGCCGGCCGCGCTGACCTGGTCGGCGACCTCGAACCACTGCGCGACCGTGAGGGCATTGACTGGCGGGCAGTCCATCACCACTTCGGCGATGCCGCGGCCGTCGATGCTCGTCACGATCCCCATGGCGGCGATGGTACCCGTAATCTGACGCCCCGTCAGAAACGGAACGGGCCTGCGGCGAGGTCGGCTACCGTACCGCATCACATTTCGATCAACCCGGGGGATACACGATGAACGACGTACACGAGGCGGACGCGGCGACGGCGACCAAGGAACTCATCTATCACCGGTTCTTCCTGCCGACGGCGCGACGCAATGCCGACCGGCCGTGCACGACGAATGCAGCGACCGGTGTCACCCGAACATACGCTCAACACCTCGACCGGGTGGGCCGTGCGATCGGCGGGTTGCAAGGGCTTGGCATCGGACGCGGCGACCGCTTCGCGCTGATGATGGCGAACTCGCCGGAGTACCTCGAGTTGTTCCACGCCGCGTTGCTCGGCGGGGGCGTGGTCAACCCGTTGAACCTGCGTTTCGCCCCGGCTGAACTGGCCTACGTGCTGAAGGATTCGGGGAGCAAGGTGTGCTTCGTCGACAAGCTGTTCGCGCCGCTGATCGACGCGGTGAAGGAAGCCGCCGGGCTCGACCACGTGATCCTCGTGGGCGATGGCGACGTCGCGCACACGATGAGCTACGAGGCGATGCTCGCCGCGTCGGAGCCGGTCATCCCGGAGGAAGGCGAGGAGTCCGACCCGGTCGTGCTGATGTACACCGGCGGCACAACGGGATTGCCGAAGGGCGTGCTGTCGAGCCAGCGGGCACAAATCCTCAACGCCTACCACTGCCGGATGGATCTGCCGTTCAACCGTGACACCAAGTTCCTGATGCTGACCCCGATGTTCCACGCCGCGTCGACCTTCGCGATGGTCCTTGGGCCGGCAGTCGGTGGCCACATGGTGACGTTGCCGATGTTCGAGCCCGCTGCGGCGATGCGTGCGATCCGCGAGCACCGGCCGACGCTGACGGTGATGGTGCCGACGATGATCGGGATGGTGCTGGCGCATCCGGAGTTCACCGCTGATGCGCTGGACTGCCTCAACGACTTGGGCTACGGCGCCTCACCGATGCCGACCGTGCTGCTCGAGAAGCTGGCTGCGTTGTACCCGGCGCTGAACCTGTGGCAGGTGTACGGGATGACCGAGGCGTCGCCAGCGCTGACGATGCTGACTCCCGCCGATCACCGCGCCGGCGGTGCGCTGCTGAAGTCGGCGGGAATGCCAGTGCCAGGGGTCGTCCTGACGATCCGCGACGCAGATGACAACGAGGTCGCCGACGGCGAACCCGGTGAGGTGTGCGCCCGCGGTGGTAACTACATGATCGAGTACTGGAACAAAGCCGAGGCCACAGTCGAGGCGTTCGCCGGGGGCTGGTACCACACCGGCGATGCCGGCTACGTCAACGCCCAGGGCTACCTGTTCCTCGTCGACCGCGTGAAGGACATGATCGTGACCGGCGGTGAGAACGTGTACTCCTCCGAGGTCGAGAACTCGATTGCCAGCCACCCGGCCGTGCTGCAGGTTGCCGTCATCGGTATTCCGAGCGACGAGTGGGGCGAAGCGGTGCATGCGATCGTCGTGCTCCGCCCCGATGCAACCGCCACCGAGGCCGAGATCATCACCCACGCCCGGCCGTCGATCGCCGGCTACAAGCTGCCCAAGTCCGTTTCGTTCCGCACCGATCCGCTCCCGCTGTCGGGAGCGATGAAGGTCCTCAAACGCGAGCTGCGCGCCCCCTACTGGGAGGGCCACGAGCGTAAGGTCGGCTGACGCCCGGCCGCGTGTCATCCGAGTCCCAGCATGTTGTCCGAGTGCACAGGGGCCATCCGATTGTCGAGCGCGCACCCGTGTGGGCGACCAACCCCCGGATGACCACCGTGATGCCCGGCTGGGCCGGCACGCTGGCCAAGGCGGGTCGCGATCTAGAGTCCGCACGTGGGCACTGCGACGTTTGATTTCACCGGCGATGTCGTGCTGATCACAGGCGGCACGAAGGGTGTCGGTCGCGGTATCGCCGCGCGGTTCGAGCGGGCAGGCGCGCAGGTGGTGGTGTGCGCTCGTTCCGTCGGCGATACCCCGCTGCCGGGTACGTGGGACTTCCGGGCCGCTGATGTTCGCGACGGTGAGCAGGCGTGGGGACTGGTCGACGGCATCGTCGCCGCCCATGGTCACCTCGACGTCGTGATCAACAATGCCGGCGGCTCGCCCCCGGTCGAGACGGCGAGCGCGGCACCGCGGCTGACCGAGCGGATCGTCGCGTTGAACCTTTTGGCCCCGCTCTACGTGAGCCAGCGGGCCAATCACCACATGCAGGGCCAGGCCGGGGGAGGGGCGATCGTCAACATCGGCAGCGTCTCCGCGCAGCGGCAGTCGCCGACCGCTGCGGCATACGGCGCGGCCAAGGCCGGCATGGCGAACTTCGCGATGACAGCGGCGCACGAGTGGGCACCGCGGGTGCGGATCAACACGGTGATGGCAGGGATCATCCGCACCGAACAGGCGGCCATGCACTACGGCGATGACGCAGCCATCGCTCGGATCGAGGGGATCATCCCCATGGGACGGATGGCCGCCCCCGACGACATCGCCGATGCGTGCATGTACCTCGCGTCCTCGGCCGCGGCGTATGTCACCGGCGCCACCGTGCTGCTCGACGGAGGTGGCGACCGACCGGCGTTTCTCGCCGCATTGGAAGCGAACGACGCGCGCAACGGCTGAAGGTGACGAATCTGACGCTGCGTCAGATGCTCGCGACCGGTGCTGGCTACCATCGCCGCCATGCCGATCCTTCCGCTCGGGCGGGCGTTCACCGAGGCCGCACTGCGCGACCCCGACCGCCCCGCCGTCACCGTCGACGACGTCACCACCACCCGAGCCCAGCTCGAATCGCTGGCCAACCGGATGGCCCGAGCATTTGCCGGGCATGGCGTGAAGCTGGGTGACTACGTCACGATCGGGCTGCCGAACTCAGCGGAGTTCTTCGCCGCAACGCTTGCCGCGTGGAAGCTTGGCGCAGTGCCCCAGCCGGTGTCGCCGCGTTTACCCAAGCGTGAGCGCGAGGCGATCGTCGAGCTTGCCGGTTCGGTGCTGGTGCTCGGTGCCAACCCCGATGCGCACCCTGGCCGGGTCTGCTTGCCGGTCGGCTGGTTGCCGGACGAGTCGTTGGATGATTCGCCGCTGCCCGATGTGATCGCGCCGACGTGGAAAGCGCCCACGTCAGGCGGCTCGACGGGTCGCCCGAAGCTGATCGTCGCCGGTGATCCAGGCGTCATCGACACCGACGCTCCCCCGGCGATGGGCGTGCACCGCGATGGCGTGATGCTGGTCCCGGGGCCGATGTATCACAACGCCCCGTTCAGCTACTCGGGGCGGGGTCTGGTCGTGGGCAACCACATCGTCACGATGTCCCGTTTCGATGCCGCAGCCACCCTTGCCGCGGTGGAGCGGCACCGGCCCGACTGGATGTTGCTGGTGCCGACGATGATGCTGCGCATCTCCCGCCTCGAGGGTCATGCCGACCGTGACATGTCGTCGGTGCTGGTGGTGTGGCACATGGCCGCGCCGTGCCCACCATGGTTGAAGGAGGCATGGATCGATTGGCTCGGCGGCGACCGGATCTTCGAGTTGTACGCAGGCACCGAGGCGCAGTCGGTCACCGTGATCCGCGGTGACGAATGGATGACCCGGCGCGGCTCGGTCGGCCGCCCGATCTTCGGTGAGATGAAGGTGGTCGACACCGACGGCAACGACGCCGCGCCGGGCGAGGTCGGCGAGATCTACATGCGCGCCCCCGAAGGCATGGTCACCTACCGCTACCTCGGGGCCGACCCGAAACGCAACGATGAGGGTTGGGATTCGCTCGGCGACATGGGTTGGATCGACGTCGACGGCTACGTGTTCCTCACGGACCGGCTGGGCGACATGATC
>JANOKQ010000050.1:0-3698 GCA_031419375.1 Acidimicrobiaceae bacterium | reverse complement strand
GACCCTGGGGACTCGGATGGTTCGCGGGGACTCGGATGGGGGTGCGGTTTCGCGGGGACTGGAGATGGGGCGGGGTGGGCCGGGATCAGAGGCGGGCGAACAGGCGGGTTGCTTGCTCGGCGGCCTTGGCGCGCACCTCGGGGGCATCCACTCGGGTCGCGATCCCATTGCGCAGCAGCACCTCGCCATCGCCGGCGGTCACGTCGAGAGCGCGCATGCCGGGGCTGAACGCGACATGCCATGGCGATGTGGCGTGTGCGTAGTTCCACCGCACTCGGTCATCGCGGGTCTCGGGGAAGAATGCGTAACCGGCATCGAGCCAGGCCCACGCGGTATCGGGTGTCTCGGTCACATCGTGAGCGCGCAGGGCCACGTAGGCGAGCCGGAACTCTTCGAGCATGTCTGCGCCGATGCCGTCGGTGCCGAGCACGACAGCGTTGCTGAAGCGGGTCGGCGCGGCGTAGCCGACCGCGTTGTTCATGTTGCTGCGCGGGTTGTGGGCGATGGTTCCACGGAGTGGCCGGTCGAGGTGCACGCAGTGGACCAACAGCCAGTCGTCAGCGGCCAGCGCCTCCAAGCGTTCGCCCGCACCGGCGTCGTCAACACCCTCGGCGACATGGATGTGCACGCCGACCCCGTGAACCCGGGCGAGATCAGCGGCAGCTTCGAGCGACTCCGGCGAACACGTGAACGCGGCGTGCACGCCAACCATGCCGCGCCCGCCGGCGCGCAGGAAGCGGTCGTTTTCGGCCAACCCGCGCAACGCCGCGTCGTGCCCGTGGCGGTCGGTGATGCCATACGCGCAGCTCACGCGCACACCCACCTCTGCACACGCAGCGGCGATCACATCGAGGCTGCCCTCGATCGCGCTCGGGCTCTCGTGGTGGTCGATGATCGCCGTGGTCCCGCACTCGAGCGCCTCGAGCGCGCCGAGCATCGCGCTCCAGCGCAACATTTCCAGATCGAGCGCAACGTCGAGGCGCCACCACACCTGTTCGAGGATGCTGCGAAAGTCGGTGGGCTGTCGTGGCGGCGCCGGCATGCCGCGGGCCAGCGCCGAATACAGGTGATGGTGCCCGCACACGAGCCCGGGCGTGACGCCAGCCGCGACCCCAGCCGCGACCCCAGTCGTGACCCCAGTCGTGACCCCAGGAGTTAGGAGCGCGGCGTTCATTCGGCGTCGTGGTTCTTCGGGCGCATTGGCAGCACGTTGCGCCACCCGCCATCGAGGTCGTGCAAGGCTGCGGCTACTGCGGGCGCGGTGGGGACGAGGCCAATCTCGCCGACGCCCTTGATGCCGTACGGCGAGCGCGGCTGGGGAACTTCGAGCATCTCCACATCGATCGGCGGCATGTCCTTGGCGCGCAGGATGCCGAGTGAGCGCAGCGTCATGTTGGTGGGGAACCCGGTCAGCGGATCGGCCGGGAAATCCTCGGTGAGCGCATACCCCAAACCCATGTGCACGCTCCCTTCGATCTGCCCGGCGCACAGCACCGGGTTGACCGCCTTGCCCACATCGTGCACTGCGACCACACGCTCGATCCCACCCGACTCACGATTGATCTCGACCATCTGCGCGGCATAGCCGAATGCCGCGTGGATGGTGGGATTCGGGTAGTCGGGATCGCCGAGGTGCTGCGTCCAATCGACGAGGTGTTCGCCTTCGTAGTCGACCTCCGTCGCGTACCCGCCGGCGAGCGCGGCGGCGCATGCCTGTTGTACGGAACCGGCTGCCATCAGCGTGCCCCGCGATCCGGTGGTCTGGCCGAAGCCGAGCTCACGTGTGGTGTCGACGATCACGTCGATGCGGGCGGGATCGATGTCGAGCTCTTGTGCGGCCACCTGCAACGCAACGGTGTGCACGCCCTGGCCCATCTCGGTCCAACCGTGACGCACCTCCACGCGACCGTCGGTGCGGAACCGCACCACGGCTCGTGACACCTCGCGGAAGCCGTTGCCGAGGCCGCTGTTCTTGAGTCCGAGCCCGAGACCGACGGCCCGGCCTGCGGCGATCGCCGCGTCGTAACGATCCTTGATCGCGTCGAGGCACGCCTCCGCGCCGGCGCACCCGTCGTCCATGATCTGACCGGGGCCCCACACCTGGCCGGGATGGATCACGTTGCGCTTGCGGATCTCCCAACCGGAGATGCCGACCTGCGCGGCGAGACGATCGAGCACGCCTTCCATCGCGAACTGCGCCTGGTTGGCACCGAAGCCGCGGAACGCCCCGCACACCGGATTGTTGGTACGTACCGCCGTGGCGTGCACGTCGATGTTGGCCACGTGGTACGGCCCGCTAGCGTGGCCGGCGGCCCGCTCGAGCACCTTCATCCCCACGCTCGCGTATGCCCCGCTGTCGCCGATGGCGCGCACGCGCACTGCGGTGAGCATCCCGTCGGCATCGCACCCGGCCCAGTACTCGAGCCGGATCGGGTGGCGTTTGGCGTGGATCAGCAGGCTCTCCTCGCGTGACAGCGTGCACTTCACCGGCAGGTCCAGCAGCCACGCCGCGAGCGCTGCGTGGGCCTGGTTGCTCATGTCCTCTTTGCCGCCGAATGCGCCGCCGTTTGAAACCAGGGTGACCGTGACGTCGTCGTTGGTGGTGGCCAGCACCCGGGCGATGTCGTTGCGGTCATCCCACACTCCCTGCCCACCGGAATAAACCTGCAGGTGCCGCGTGCCGTCACGAACCTCAGGAACCGCAAGGGTGCTTTCCGGTTCGAGGAACGCGTGCTCGATCCGCTGGGTCTGAAACACCTCGTGCACCTGGAACGCGCACGCCGCCAGCGCAGTGTCCACGTCGCCGCGCTGGTACTCGCTCACGCTCAAGACGTTCGTGTCGGTGTTCCATACGGCAACCGGTGAGGCGGGGTGCAGTGCAGCCGCGGCGTCGGTGACTGGGGTGTGCACGGCGTAGTTGACGGCGACGAGACCGGCCGCGTGTCGGGCCTGTTCGCGGGTGTCGGCAACGACGATGGCGAGCACGTCGCCGGCGTAGCTCGTCCGACCGCCGACGGGGATCATCACCGGCCAGTCCTTGTGGATGATGCCCACGTACAACTCGCCGGGGATGTCGGCCGCGGTGAACACCGCGTGCACGCCGACAACTGCCAGCGCGGCTGCCGTGTCGATCGCCACGATGTCGGCGCGGGCGTGTGCGGTGAGGTGTAGCGCGGCGTGCACCATGGCGGGCACGCGCATGTCGTCGACATAGTCACGGTCGCCGAGCGCGAGGCCGCCGGCTTCGTACTTCGCCCCGCCGCCGCCAACGGTGCGAGCCAAGGCGGGGACGACCACCCTGCCCTGTGCGACCGACTCGATGGCATCGAGCACTTTCACGTAGCCGGTGCAGCGGCACAGGTGCGCACCCAGGTGGCGGCTCATGTCGTCGCGCCGGAGGGCCGCACCCTTCTTGTCGACCTGGGCCTTGGCGCGCATCACGATCCCGGGGATGCAGAAGCCGCACTGCAGTCCGCCGCACGCGGCAAACGCATCCGCCCATCGTAATCGCTCCCCCGGATCGACGCCCTCGAGGGTGACGACGGTGGACCCGGCCGCCTTGCTGAGCGGCACCTGGCAGCTGACCAGCGCCTTGCCATCGACGTGCACAGTGCAGCAGCCGCACTGACCACTCGGCGAGCATCCATCCTTCGCCGACGTGATGTCCAGTTCGTCACGTAACGCCGACAGCAGGTGCG
>JANOKQ010000049.1:0-7932 GCA_031419375.1 Acidimicrobiaceae bacterium | reverse complement strand
GCCCGACGCATCGCCACCACCGGCTACTACGTGATGCTGCCCAACCTGTACTACCGCACCACCCGCGAGTTCGACTACATGTCCGGCGATGACCGTGCCCGGGAGCGGATGTTCGAGCTGATGCGCGGGCTGACCGACGCAATGGTGGTGGCCGACGCTGAAGTCCTGCTCGCTCACGCCGACGCTGATCCCGCCGCCGCCGGCGAGCGTGCCGGGTGCGTCGGCTACTGCATGAGCGGACCGTTCGCATTCGCTGTCGCGGCCAGCCTCCCCGACCGGATCAAGGCTGCGGCGTCGGTGTACGGCGTGCGCCTGTTCGGCGAGGGGTCGCCTGCCGCGCTCGCCAGTCAGGCGCGCGGTGAGTTGTACTTCGCCTGCGCCGAGTTCGACGACTACGCGCCAGCGGCGATGATCGACGGCCTCGAAGCACACTTGGTTGCCGTCGGGGCAAACGCGCGCGTCGAGCGGTATCCGGGTGCGCATCACGGCTTCGCCTTCCCGCAGCGGGCTGTCTACGACAAAGCCGCTGCCGAACGCCACTGGTCCCGTCTGCACGCGCTGTTCGCCCGCAACCTGCATCCCTGAATCCTCGGGTTGGGAGGGTGGAGCAACCGGTTGTCGAGAAATCCACCGTCACGGTGGCTTTCTCGACACGGCGTCACTCCATCCCGGCTCTCCGGACGGGGTTGGATAGGTTGGCAGTGATGGACCGGGACGCTGATGTGGTGGTGATCGGGGCCGGGGTGATCGGTTGCGCGATTGCGCTCGAGTTGGCTCGCAGTGGGCGTTCGGTGGTGTGCGTCGACAAGGGGCCCGGGGCTGGGACCGGATCGACGAGCGCGTCGTCGGCGCTGATCCGTTTCAGCTACTCGACAATGGATTCGGTGCTCACGGCGTGGGAGTCGGCGGCTCACTGGGAGTCATGGGGCGAGTACCTCGGTGTGGACGACCCCGACGGGATGGCCTCGTTCATCCGCACTGGGATGCTCATCTTCGACGAGCCGGCCGGGGTGATGCCCCGCGTCACCGAGCTGTGGGACGACGTCGGCATTCCCTACGAACGACTCGGTGCGGATCACATCGCCCGGCGGTTCCCGGCACTCGACGTCGGTTCGTACTTCCCGCCAACCGTGGCCTCGGATCCGGCGTTCGGCAACCCCGCCAACGGTCGTCTGTCAGCGGTGTTCGACCCCAACGCCGGCTACATCGACGACCCGCAGCTGGCAACCCGCAACATCGCCCATGCGGCGCGCAACTTCGGAGCCGAGTTCGTGTTCCGTCGGCGGGCGGTGAGCGTCGAACTCGAGGGCCACCCCTTCAGGCCGGACATCCGCCGTGTCCATCTCGACGATGGCAGCGCGGTCAATACCCAGGTTGTGGTCAACGCTGCAGGTCCGCACTCTGCCGAGGTGAATCGGCTTGTCGATGTGCAGCGCGAGATGAGCATCGAGCACTGGCCGCTACGCCAAGAGGTGTATGTCGTCCCGAGCCCGCGTTCGTTCTCGCTCGAAGCGGGTTCCCCGATCGTGGTCGATCTTGATCTCGGCCAGTACTTCCGCCCCCAACCAGGCGGCACCCTGCTGGCGGGCGGGACCGAAGCCGCGTGTGATCCAATGGAGTGGATCGACGATGCCGATTGGTTCAATGAGCATCCGACGGTTGAACGTTTCGAGACCTCGATGCTCCGGGTGGCCAAACGGATGCCTGAGTTCGGTGTGCCGAACCGTCCGGTCGGGCTCGCCGCCCTGTACGACGTGTCCGACGATTGGTTGCCGATCTACGACAGGTCGTGCCTGAAGGGCTGGTTCATGGCCTGCGCCACCAGCGGGAACCAGTTCAAGAACGCCCCTTTGGCCGGCAAGTTCATGCTGGCGCTGATTGAAGCAGCGCGCCGACGACGTAACCATGATGTCAAGCCGGTCACGTTCGTCGGGCCACGCACCGGGCGAACGATCAACCTTGCCGCCTTCTCGCGCAATCGCCCGCCCGCGAACACGTCCGGCACCGTGATGGGCTGACACCCCGCGTCGCTGGACTCACTGGATCATGAGAGGTGGACGACGAGGTCGGGACGCGAGCTGGTGGCCCGAATCAGGGCAGTGTTTGCCTCGTCGACCTGTTCGACCCAGGCGCGTGCCGCGTCGGGTGAACGTCCGAACTGCTGGTGACGCTGCACGAGTCGTTGGAGGCGAACCGCGTCGTCGATCTCAATCGTCCAGCACTCGTCCAGCAGCGTCGCGACCTGGGCCCACGGCCCATCGCCGAGCAACAGGTAGTTCCCCTCGGTGATGACGAGATCGGCGCTCGTGTCGATACGGATCGATCCGGCAATCGCCGCTTCGAGCGCACGATCGAAGCGTGGTGCCAGCACGTCGACGTGACGTTGGCGGACGCGCTGCAAGGTGGTGACGTAGCCGTCGATGTCGAAGGTGTCCGCAGCGCCCTTGCGATCGGTGAAGCCACGTCGAACCAGTTCCTCGTTGGCGAGATGAAAGCCATCCATTGGCAGCAGACGCGCTCGCTCTCCGAGCCGGTCGACGAGGGCTTCAGCGAGCGTCGATTTCCCGGAACCAGGCGCGCCAGCGATACCGAGAACCCGGCGCCCAGCGCCGATCATCCGTTCAGCGCGTGCCACGAGGTCGTCGATTGACGGCACGGCCCTGCCCACCGCGACCGCCGCCGCCGCAACGGAGCGCGTGTCCGCGGGCTGGCCGCTCGTGGGGGTCATGTTCCCCAGTGTGGCGGGAGCTCGTAGCGCCATGGGGGGTCAGCACCGACGCGTTGGCATGTGATCGCCGCGACCTCGTTGGCGGCGCGCGTCGCCTGCACCACCAAGGCGTGGTCGGCGAGTTCGGCAACGCCGAACCCGGCACCGATCCACCAGCCGATGAACGCCCCGCCAAAGGAGTCGCCTGCACCAATCGTGTCGGCCACCGTGATTCGCTCCGGAGACACAACCGTTTCGGCATCCGCCGAGACGACCCATGTGCCGTTGCCGCCATCGGTGAGCAGCACAACCCGGACACCCAGACCGGCGGCGAGCAGCGAGCGGGCGTACTCAAGCGGAGCACGTCCGGGGGAGAGGTACTCGGCGTCGTCGGCGCTGATCTTGACGATGTGCGACCGGGCATAGACATCGCCCACGCGCCGCAGGTATGTATCGCGATCGGTGATCACATGTTCCCGGCAATTGGGGTCAGCCATCACCAACACATCCGGCGCCAGCGAGGCGACGTAGGCCACCACCGTGGTTGCCATGGGTTCGAGCACCAGGCCGAGGGTGCCGACGTGCACCGCTGCCGGATGGTCAAGCCCGCTCGGCACCTCGTCGAGCGCCGGTGCCGAGGTGCCGTTGAAGTAGAACCGGTACTTCGCTGACCCCGCTGGATCGAGCTCGGCGGCCGCCAGCGTGGTGGGGGAATCGGTGCGCACCGTTGCGACGGGATCGAACCCGTCGGCGATGAGCTGATCGAACAGTTGCGATCCGAATCGGTCGGTGGAGATGGTGCCGAGAAACGAAACCGCCCCGCCGAGTCGGCCGATGGTGCGCGCCACGTTGAACGGTCCGCCGCCCAGCTTGGCCGAAACCGATCCGTCTACAGCAACCACGAGGTCGATCAATGCCTCGCCCGCTACCACGATCACGAAGCGGACCCCACGCTGATCGACGACATCTCGCAACGTTGTCACAGAGTTGGACATGTGACGAAACCCGCTGTCAGCGCCAACAACCAGAGTCGGCTTGACGGCTTCACCGACTGGAATCGCTGCCGAAACATCGCCGAAACACAGCATTGCCAACCTCTCAGGCGCTCGTGTCGAGCAATGACAGAGAGAGGGGCTCGAATGGACAGCGGAGATCTCGCATGGGTACTGATATCGGCGGCGCTGGTGCTGTTCATGACGCCCGGTCTGGCGTTCTTCTACGGCGGGATGGACCGCAGCCGCAACGTGCTCAACATGTTGATGATGAACTTCTGGTGCGTGCTGGTCATCCCGATCCTGTGGGTGGTGATGGGCTACTCGCTCGCCCAGGTGCCCTTCGAGAACGACCTGCTCGGTGGGTTCGATGCGTTCTTCCTCGACGGCATCGGGCTCGATGACAACGGCGGCCAACTCGCCACCATCGCCTACCTCGGCATGTTCGCCGCCATCACCCCGGCGCTCATCTCGGGAGCGGTTGCCGACCGGATGAAGTTCTCGGCGTGGGCGATCTTCGCCCCGGTGTGGGTCCTGTTCGTGTACTGCCCGGTGTTCAAGTGGGTGTTCGGCGGGTTCCTCGGCCAGCGCGGCTCGCTCGACTTCGCCGGTGGCACCGCCATCCATGTCAACGCCGGGATCGCCGCGCTCGCCGCAGTGCTGGTGCTCGGCAAGCGCAAGGGCTGGCCCCGCGAGGGCCACCCGCCGCACTCGATGCCGTTGGTCATGCTTGGCACCGGCATCTTGTGGTTCGGCTGGTTCGGGTTCAATGCCGGGTCGGCACTCGGTGCCAACGGCCAGGCGGCGCAGGCGTTCATGAACACGTTCCTCGCGGCAGCCGCGGCCGGTTTGTCCTGGTGTCTCGTCGAGCGTGTCCGCGACGGCCACTTCACCAACCTCGGTGCCGCGTCGGGCATCGTTGCCGGGCTCGTGGCAATTACCCCAGCGGCCGGCTTCGTGTCGGGGCCGGCCCCGATCGTGATCGGTCTGATCACCGGCGTGGTGTGCTGCTATGCGGTTCGGCTCAAGTTCAAGGCCGGTTTCGACGATGCGCTCGACGTGGTCGGCGTGCACCTCGTCGGCGGACTCGTCGGTTCGTTGCTGATCGGCTTCTTCGCCAACCCCGAGTTCTTCGCAGGCACCTTCCGGGAGGGAATCTTCTACGGCGGCAGCGTCCGCCTTCTTGCCGAACAGCTCCTGGCGAACGCCGTGACGATCGTGTACTCGTTCACCGTCACCGTCGTGATCCTGGTGATCCTGAAGCGCACGATCGGCATCCGCGTATCCGACGAGGAGGAGACGATCGGGCTCGACGCATCCGAGCACGGAGAGACCGCATACCACTCCAGTAACGTCATCGGCGGGCTGTGAAGGCCGCGCAGGGGGACCATCGATCATGAAACTCGTCACCGCCATCATCAAGCCGTTCAAGCTCGACGACGTGAAGACCGCACTCAAGGCCGCCGGAATCGAGGCGCTCACCGTCAGCGAGGTGCGCGGGTTCGGGCGTCAAGGTGGGCACACCGAGACCTATCGCGGCTCGGAGTACAAGATCGATCTTGTGCCGAAGGTGAAGCTCGAGATCGTCGTCGCCGACGCATCGGTCGACAACGTCGTCGACGCGATCGCCCAGGGCGCGCTGACCGGCAAGATCGGCGACGGCAAGATCTGGGTCACCTCCGTCGATGAAGTGGTGCGCATCCGTACCGGCGAGCGCGGTACGGACGCAATCTGACACCTGGCTTGCGTCGTAGGGTTCGGCGATGGCGAGCCTGTCCCTCGACGACATTGAAGCCCTAAGCCTGCAGATGTTGCGCTCGTCGGGCGCGTCGGGGTCGCCGGCGTTACTTGGTGAACGCGGCCGCGCAGGCCGGGGAATCGATCTCTGAAGGATGGGTGCTCGATGCCAACGGTCGGCCGACCACCGACGCGACCGCTGCACTTGCCGGTTCGATGGTGCCAGCGGCGGGAAACAAGGGGTCGGCACGAAGCTGCTGGTCGATGTGATGTCTGGTGGTGGTGCCGGGTCGAATCTCTCGTTCGAGGCCTTTGGCGTCTCGACCGCCGCAGGGCCGAACTCGTCGGTGTCGACGTGCCCGATGATCTGATCGCGGTGTTGCGCGGCTACTTGGGCGACTGACCTTTGGCCTCGCGCAACAGCTTGCTCACGTGCGCGCTGACGTCGTTGGGCTGCACCACTGCACCGCGGATCAAGTCGTCGAAGTGGGCCGTGAGCGTGCGCACATGCTCGCTGGAGGTGAGCACGAGGAACATCTGGCCAAGGTAGATCGCCGCTCGTTGGGGGCCGAAGATGGTGATCGGTGCGGCCCAGCGCTCCAGCCCGTCGAACAGGAACCAGCGGAACGTGGGGTAGAGCTCGGTCGTCAGTTCGACGATCCGTTCGAGCTGGGCGATGCGCACATCGGTGCCGAGTGTTCGCCAGATGCCGTCGCCCGTGGCGAGCGACTCCAGCGACTGGATGCTGCTGCAGCATTCCAGGTCGCCGCCGGCGTTGCGCGTCCAGGCCAGCCGTGCCGCAGCCGTCTCGATCTGCTGCTCCGGCCGCGAGGCCACGTAGCGGCCGATCTCGTGGTGGATCACGGCCTCGGTCTTGAGTAGGTCGGGCAGTGTGGAGGGGACGTAGCGGATCTTGTAGCCCTGCGCCTCGTTGAACCATTCGATCAGCCGCTCGTCGTTGGGTGACAGGGAGTCGCGGGCGAACGACGTCGTCTCCTCCACCATCTCGGCCTGCATCGGTCCGGCGTGGGACAGGCCGAGCAGCCAATCGATCGACACCTGCTGCGTGGTGGCCACCTCGGCCAAGGTCTCGACGCGGGGCAGCCGCCGGTTCGTTGCCGAAAGCAGCTGCGACAGCGTGGAGCGATCGATGCCGGCGGCCGCGGCGAAGTCGGATCTGGAGGTGCTGCTGCGCTGGATCACCTCCTGCAGACGAGCCTGAAAGGTGGTGATCAGCATGCGCCGGTCGATCATCAGATCATCGTATCCACATCAGATGATGTGCTTGCACAACGAATGTGGCATTTCCGTGGGCAAGTGCAGCGTCATGTGCGCATCTTCGCAGCGTGGTTTGCTGCGCGGTGATCGTCCAGGGTGCACACTGCCTCCTGGTGAACGACAACAGCGCTTCGACCGAAGAGCTGCAGGCCGCGCGACGCCGGCTACCGACGACGATCGAATGGCCGACGATCGTGGTGCTGGTGGCCCACTGGACCGGCTTTGCCGCGGTGATCGGGTGGCACGAACAGCTCCCCGGAACGGTCGTGGTTGCGTTTCTCGCGTTGCTCGGCGGGTGGTACATGTCGATGCAACACGAGGTGCTCCACGGTCATCCCACCCCGTGGGAGCGCGTCAACGTGGCGTTCGTGATGATTCCGTTGTCGCTGTGGCTGCCGTACCCGCTGTATCGCGATTCGCATCTCGCTCACCACGCCAGCGACCTCACGGTTCCCGGCGTCGATCCCGAGTCGTTCTACCTCGACCGGGCCACATGGGAGGCGGCGCCCGACTGGCGGCGCAGGCTGTACCGCGCTCACCACACCCTCGTTGGTCGGATGCTGCTCGGACCTTCGTTCGGGCCGTTCGCAGTGCTGCGCGACGAGATGAAGATGGTGTGGCACGACCGCGACCGGCGTCGTCTCTGGCTTGTTCACCTGGCCGGCTCGGCGGCGGTGTGTTGGGTCGTGTTCGGCCTGGCCGACGTCGTGGTGTGGCACTACATCCTCGGCTACTGCTACCTGGGCATGTCGGTCACGTACCTCCGCTCCTTCGCCGAGCACCTGGCCCTGCCCGAGTTGGCCCGACGTTCCGCGATGGTGGTCAGCGGGCGGTTCTTCGGTGTGTTGTTCCTGTACAACAACCTCCACCACACCCATCACTCGCTGCCTGGCGCAGCGTGGTACCGGCTGCCGCAACTGAGCGAGACGGGAGGTTTCAGCGCGCTCGCCGAGGGTGGTGCTGGGCTGTACCGCGGCTATGGCGAGTTGTTGCGCAGGTACGCGTTCCGCCCCTTCGACGCCCTGATCGCGCCGGCCGACATCGACAACCGGGATCCGGGCCCGTGAATCCTCGCCCTTCGGGGGGTCATGCTGGGCTCGGCATGTATCCGTTCGAGGAGTTGCGCCCCGCGTATGACCGGTTCTGGAGCAGAGTCAGCGCCGCCGTAGCGTGGCTGCCGCCGTCTCTCGACTGGGAGCGCGATCTTCACGAGTCGTG
>JANOKQ010000048.1:0-2253 GCA_031419375.1 Acidimicrobiaceae bacterium | reverse complement strand
TCGACGACCTGCGCCACCAGCCCCAGTCGAGGGCTCGGTCGGCCTCGATCGGCTTGGCCCGCATCACCATCCCTTGGCCCTGGCCAGGCCCACCAGTCGCGGCAGCAACCAACTGTTGGACGAATCGGGGGTGAAGCCCTTGCCCGCGAACGGTACCCAGAACTTGGCGCTGCGGCCGGCCACGACATGGTCGGCGCTGAGCGCAAGCGCGTTGCCGATCCCCGCCGCCCATCCCCGCACGCCTTCCACCACCGGGAGTTGGACTTCGTGCACCGCGATGATCAAGCGATGCGCGCCTGAGCTGATACGGCGCTGAAGGTGCCCGGCTCGGGGTCTTGGCGGGGGACCGCCATCGTTGGTGGCGACCGGAGCGTTGGATTCTGCGAGATCGAAACCGGTGCAGAAGTCGTTCCCGGTATGGCCGAGCACGATCATCGCCTGATGGATGAGGGGACCGGTTTCGTTCAGCTCGTGGAACGCTTGCGCCAGTAACAACTGGGCATCGCCACCACCGCAGTGGCCGGCGCCTGGGCCGCGTTCGAATGGACATGCGAGTACGTGCGCGAGCGAAAGGCCTTCGGCCAGTCGATCGGAGCGTTCCAGAACACCCGGTTTCGGTTGGCGGAGATCAAGACCGAACTCGACATCGCCCCCCGACGATCGGCTACCGCGGCTTCTACCGATGCGTGCGTGAACCCGAATTGTTCGCCCTCGAACTGGAAATGTCGAGCCGCGTCCGCGAAGAGACGCCCACGTCGCCATCACGATCTCCTTCGTGCGCACGCTGGGAGCTCGAGGCGTGTCCCGAGCTCATCCGACGCGAGCCGCCGTGCTCGACGCGATTCGCCGAATCATCGAGGGTTGCCACGACGACGGGCTCACCGCGTCGCTGTGTGGCCAAGCACCGTCGAACAAGCCTGCGTTCGCCGAGCATCTGGTGCGCTTCGGAATCGACTCCGTGTCCGTGACCGCTGATGCTGTAGACGCCACTCGTCGATCGCTTGCAGCGGCTGAACGGAGGCTGCTGGTGGTCGCCGCTCGTCGCTCAGCGCCGTGAGGCGACCAGCACTGGCACGGTGACGTCGTGCACCACCGACATCGTGACCGAACCGTCGAGGAGGCGATCGAGAGCGGACCGATGATGGGTGGCCATGACGACCAGCGACGTCTTCGTCGTCGAGATCTCGTCGAGCAGCCCGGCGTGCACGTCCTTTGCGAACGCGATCTGATGGGCGGCTTCGAGGCCGTGGGCATGTGCAGCCTCGATGACCGGTCGCACGCTCTCGCGAATGGCGCGGTACGGGTCGTCCGCGCTCCGACCCATCGGAGCCGACACAACGGTGACAACGTCGAGCCGGTCGGCGAGCGGCGTGATCAAGCCGAGCAAAGACACGGCCACGTCGGTGGCCTCCGGTGACCCATCGTGTGCCAGCACGACTCTGCCTGCGACGAATGGCTCTTGCGCGCCGTGAGGGCCGACCAGGAACAACGGCGCGGAGACGACGCCCACGACCGTTTCGGCAACGCTGCGATGCAGCGTCGTGAGCACGCGCCCATGAGCGTGGGTTGCCATGCACACGCAAGCCGTTGGCGAGAGCGCGCCCGAAATTGCTTGCGCAGCAGTGTCCCCGTCCACGACGTCGGTGCTCACGCCGATCCTTGCATCGATCGTCGAGCTGACTCGGTCGAGATACGCGATCGGCGATTCATCGCCGACGTCAAGCTCGGTCGTGAGCAGACGGACATCTGCCCCGAGGAGCGCCGCGATCGACGCCGCCACCCGCACAGCTCGTTCCGAATGGCTGGTGCCGTCGAGTGGCACCACCAGCTCATCGATCAGAAGCCCGTCGGGCTCTTCGACACGGAAGAATCGCACAATCACGCTGGTTACAAACATGCACTCATCGTCGCCGACCGCCCATACATTGTGTAGGGCCGAAGGTCATTTCGGCCGGCAAGGATCCGAATGTGCCCGGCGGCTCTACCGGAACGTGCCTGGCAGCGTGATCATGATGTCATCACGAACGACCAACGCACATCAGAGTTGGATAGGACGGGGCCCCGCTCGGAGGAACGTGGCAGCGGCCTCCGTCACGTCGTCGAGGGGGTTCGGGCACCATGTTCGGTCCCCAGTGGGGTGAGACGAGCACGATGTCGGTGCCGAGTCCTTCGATGCTGTCGAGCAGCCACGAGGGTGACCTTGACGAGGTGCCGGGCGAGCAGATCGATGTCGAAGACGTTCGCACGGTCGAG
>JANOKQ010000047.1:0-1599 GCA_031419375.1 Acidimicrobiaceae bacterium | reverse complement strand
GGTCCTGGCCCGCGTCGAGGGACTGTTCAAGTTCCCAGCGAGATCGCCGACAGCTAGGTATGATCTGGAGTATGTGTGTTGGTTTCTGAACCAGTAAGGTCGTGGACAGTGGGGACAGCGAATGATAGCGAGATCTACCCGAACGCACCAGTCGTACTGGTGGCGGCGGAAATCAAACACCCCACGGCGGCGGAGTTCGGGACGAAGGCACTCGGAGCTGCGAAGCGCTCCCTAGCGGCCGTCTGCCCCTTGTACAAGCCAGGGACCTTTACCACGATGACGGCAGTGGCAGGGTCACCGCCTGACGTCACCACGGTGGAGGTGCCTCGCTTCACTAGCCGCGATCGCACCCTTTCTGTCAGCTTCAGGCGCGACGCCCTAGTCGTCGAGTCGACTGCGCACGAACGGTTCGAACAGCTTCGGGCGGTGCTCGGTGCCGCTGTTGAAGCTCGGCAGGCTGTCCATCCGGTGAACGGCATCGAGCGCATGGGGTTGCGGTACATCGATGAGATCCGAGTGCCTGACGCCAACGGTGCTGACGTGCCATGGGCGTCGTGGGTCGATGACCGCCTTCTGGGTCCCGCGCTCGCCGGAGTGGGTCTCGGCCTAAAGCCGACTGGTTGGCTTGGTCTCGTCGAGTTCGCCAAGTCTCCGGAGCACACGATTACGCTGCGCTACGGGGCGCGCGAAGGATATGCCGTGGATCCGGCGGGCGATCTCCGCCGTCGGACCCCGCCGCCCGGGCCGTTCTTCCTTCTCGACATCGATAGCTTCTGGCAACCGGCGGGCGAGGTCCCTACCGTGGAGCTGGGGAGTGTCCTTGAGCTAGCCGATCAACTTCATGCGCCCGTCCGAGAAATGTTCGAAGCTCTTATTACTGACCGACTCCGCAACGAGGTGCTGCGCCGTGGCGAATGACACGAAGATTGCGACCGTGCAAGGAAGCGAGCTTGATGGAGGCACGGCTTCCGACGCGTTGCTTCCGTATCCAACCCTCACTGCCACCGCAGTTCAACTCACTGAGTCCGTCGGCGATGTTCGGAACATGACGCGAGTGCTGAGTGAGGACGTTGATGACATTCACCGACGTGCCCTATTCGTTGAGTGGCAGAGTCGAACGACCGATGAAGCTCGTAAGTCCGTGCTGACTCTGCTCGATGAGCTTGCCGAAGTCGGATTCGGCTGGAGTGACATCGGTCGGATGCTGGGCGTAACGGTGCCAGCGATCCGGAAGTGGCGAACCGGAGGCGGCGCGTCAGGCGCGAGCCGGCGTGATGTCGCTGCGCTGCGGGCGGCGGCTGCGCTAATTGCAGACCACTATCAGGTTGAAGAGATTGCCTCGTGGTTCGAAGTACCCCTCGTTGCTGGAACCAGTGTCACACCGATCGGCCTCTACGCTGCTGGCAGAACGAACTTGCTTTTCAACTATGCCAGTGGCCACGTAGATCCGGAACAGGTGCTGGACGAATTCGATAATGAGTGGCGTGAGCGGGGGCGCAGCGACTTCGAGGTGTATCGCTCGAGTGATGGCGATCTCGCCATTCGTCCCAAGGGCTAAGTAGGCCGTGCCGAAGGATCTTGATGCGCCGTCCGGACATG
>JANOKQ010000046.1:0-1614 GCA_031419375.1 Acidimicrobiaceae bacterium | reverse complement strand
TGAACGAGCTGTACCGTGCGCTCCGGGCCAGCCCACAGTGGGACCACATGCTGTTCGTGATCACCTTCGACGAGCATGGTGGCACCTGGGACCACGAACCGCCGCCACAGGCGTTGCCCCCAGATCAGTCCAGTAGCCGATTCGGGTTCGATTGGCTCGGCGCGAGGGTGCCGATGATCCTCGTGTCGCCTTTCGTGCGGCCCGGCACCGTCTTTCGAGCCCCGGCGGGGAGTTCGTACGACTTCGACCACACCTCGTTCCTGGCGACGATGCTGAAGTGGGCGGGGATCGATCCGGCGACTGCCGGCATGTGGGAGCGAGTTGCCCATGCCCCAACCTTCGACGAAGTGATGAGCCCGACGAGCTTCGACAACGATCTCCACGGATTCACCGTCCCGGGGTTCTACGAGGGTCAAGGAGGCACGAAGGGCCTTCATCTGTTCGACTTCGACGCAAACGAACCGTCGCTGCACGAGTTCTCGGATGCGGTCGAGCGCTCGAGTTCGGTCGGTGACCTGCTCGACCGGCTGTTCGACTCCAAGGCACGCCGAAGCTCCAGCGCCCCGACCGCGCTCGCACACACACGCACGAGGCAGGGTTCATCAAAACGGAAGTCGTCGCGCGAAACTGGCGGCTCCACCACACGAGAGGACGCAACGTGACTGCTCAAAATGTCCAGGACCTGACAGACGTTCGGGCGCGCTGATTCAGTTGTACATCGATGGTTCCAATGGCGACGGCGACAAGATGCGCCAGGCCTTCCACCCCGATGCGCACATGTTCGGACACATCGGGCCGATGGATACCTACGAACCGATCACGGACTTCACGGCCCTCGTGGAGGCGCAGCCCGGACTCGCTGGCCCCGACTACCGCGCCGATATCCGAACCATCGACCTGGTCGGCGATGCGGGTGTGGCGGGTGTCCCAACGTCAATTGGTGGCAGTGATCTCGCCGCGCATGCCGGCGTCGAGGTGTCCTTGGATCGCACAGATGATTTCGTAGCGCCCTGATTGGGGGAGGGAAAATGTCTGTGTATCCGATTCACCCTCTTTCAGCGCTTCGACTTCGAAGAGGACCATGTCCTCTCGAAATTCCGCCTGCTGGTCGATGTGGACCCCGGCTTTGAGCACGGCCCACTCGTGAGCGATCGTTCCGTTGTTGGTCAGGGTTATCGTGATGGTCTCACCGACGGGAACCGCCCAGGCCGTCGTGTCGTACCCGAACTCGAACGCGGTGACGACCAGTTCGATGGACGCAGCGGGTATGGGGTCGGCCGATTCCGAGTCGATCGGATCGTAGTTGGGGGAGCAACTGGCGAGCACAACGGTCAGGATTGGGCCGACGAGGAATCTGAAGCTGCCCGTGAATCGTGTGGCTGGTCGCATGGTCAACGTCATCGTCCGGCCACAATCATCGTGGGCGCGGCCTCAGACGGTGACTCTGACGCAACCTGCGGGTCGAGTTCCTGGCCGGCGATGACGATTCGGTTGCGTCCAGCCCGCTTTGCTGTCAGTAAGGCCGAGTCAGCGACAGCTATAACCGCCGCGAGATCATCGCCATCGTCGGAACTGCAAACGCCGAAGCTGACCGTGAATGGGGGTGCCGTTCCA
>JANOKQ010000045.1:0-2156 GCA_031419375.1 Acidimicrobiaceae bacterium | reverse complement strand
CGGATGTATGGCGGACAGAACACCTACATCCCGCTCAAGGTGAACCAGAGTGGCATCGTCCCGATCATCTTCGCCAGTTCGGTGCTGTTGCTCCCGGTGCTCCTCAGCAACCTGCTCGGTGCCAACGATGGGACCGGATGGCGAGCATGGGTGCAGCGCCAGATCGACACCTACATCGTCAACAGCCAGAACATCGTGTACATCATCATCTTCTCGCTGATGATCGTTGCCTTCGCCTACTTCTACAACTCGATCGCCTTCGACCCGATCCGCCAGGCCGATCAGCTCCGACGTCAGGGCGGGTTCATCCCGGGCATTCGGCCTGGCCCCCAGACCGAGCGCTACCTCGGTAAAGCGGTCAACCGGATCACCCTGCCCGGTGCGGTGTTCGTCGCGATCATTGCCATCATGCCGTACCTGCTGCTGTGGGCCGGCGACGTCCAGAGCTTCCCGTTCGCAGGTACGACTGTGCTGATCGCAGTGGGTGTGGCGTTGGAGCTAATGCGCCAGATCGACAGCCAGCTGATGCTTCGGAACTACGCGGGGTTCTTGAAGTGACCCTACTGGGCCTCAACGGGCGTACCTGAGACCGGCATGATCCCCGGCGCTCGGCTCATTCTCTTCGGTCGCCAAGGCGCCGGCAAGGGTACGCAGTGCGTACGTCTGTCGCGCCATTTCGTCGTTCCGCACATCTCCACCGGCGACATGTTGCGCTCCTCGGTACGCGAGCGAACCGAGCTTGGCTCGATTGCCAAGCAGGTGATGGACGCCGGTGGCTTGGTGGGCGACGAGATCATGGTTGGCATCGTCGAACAGCGGCTCGGGCGTGACGACGCGCGGACGCGCGGATACATCCTCGATGGGTTCCCGCGCACGGTCGGTCAGGCGCGAGCGCTCGACCGGATCACGCATGATCGCCCACTCGACATCGTCATCGATCTTGATGTGCCTCGCGACCTGGTTCTCAAGCGCATCTCTGCACGCCGGGTGTGCCGGGATTGTGGCACGAACTACGTCGCCATCGACGACGACCGGACGGTGGGGATTTGTGACGTGTGCGGTGGTGATGTGCTGCAGCGTGACGACGACACCACCGATGCGATCAACCGTCGCCTCGATCTGTACGAAGAGCAAACGTCACCGCTGATCGAGTTCTACGGCAACGAAGGCCGGTTGGCCGTGATCGACGGAGTGGGCACGCCGGATTCGGTGTTTACCCTCCTGACCGCTGCGATCGACACCGCCCGCAGCCGGTGAGGTCGTGATCTCGCGACGGATCCCGCGCCGGTCGAACGACGAACTCACCGTGATGCGGCGAGCCGGGCGGGTGGTGGCCGAGATGCACGAGGCAATTCGCCTTGCCGCGCAGCCCGGTGTGACCACCGGCGATCTGGACCGGGTCGCCCGCGCCGTGCTCGACCGCCGCGGTGCAACGAGTAACTTTCTCGGCTACCACGGGTTCCCTGCGGTGATCTGTGCCTCGGTCAACGACGAGGTGATCCACGGCATCCCCGGCGACCGCGTGCTCCACGACGGTGACGTGCTGTCGGTGGACTGCGGGGCGATCATCGACGGTTGGCACGGTGACGCTGCGTTCACGATGGGGGTCGGCACGATCAGTGCCGACACGCTCCGGCTCATCGCCATCGCCGACGATGCGCTGGCGGCGGCCGTGAAGGCGATGGTACCGGGGGGCCATGTGGGCGATGTTGGTGCGGCGATCGACCGGGTGGTGGGTGCGGCCGGGTTCGGTTCGCCGCAGGACTACTGCGGCCACGGGATCGGCCGGGCAATGCATGAGGAGCCGGATGTACCCAACCGAGGCCGGCGTGGTGGCGGACCGAAGCTCGTCGCCGGTGTGGTGTTGGCGATCGAGCCGATGCTGATCGCCGGCGGAGGCGACGAGGTTGTCGAGCTCGACGATGGCTGGACCGTCGTCACCGCGGATGGCTCGCACGCAGCCCACGTCGAACACACCGTGCTCGTCACCGACCACGGCCCCGAAATCCTGACCCGCTAACGCCCCGGCACACCAACGCTCGCGCCGGTGCGTGTCAGCCGCGCCCGGTGCGTGTCAGCGCTGGGCACGACCGTCGACTACGACGGGGATGCCGTCGAGGAACGTGTGGCGCACCTTGCCTCGAAGGGTACGGCCG
>JANOKQ010000044.1:0-1696 GCA_031419375.1 Acidimicrobiaceae bacterium | reverse complement strand
GAAACGTTCGGCGAAGGCGCTCGCGATGCTGGCGATCGTCGGGCTCACACTCGGCGCCTGCACCGGCACCGAGGAGACCTCGAACCTCACCGATCTCAACGAGGTCCGGGCCAGTGCCGGGCTCTCTGAGCTGGTGCAAGTAGCCGACCTGAACATCAAGGCCGAGGCGCAGGCCGAACGGATGGCCAACCGCGGCACCATCTTCCACTCCCAGAACCTGGCCGCCGGTGTCGGCGCGGGTTGGTCAACGATCGGCGAGAACGTCGCCCTCGCCGGTTCGGTGAGCGAGGCCCAGATCGCCCTCGAGGCGTCCCCCAGTCATTACGCGAACATGACGAATCCGGCATACAACCAAGTCGGCCTCGGCGTGGTGTCACGCAACGGCATCGTCTACGTCGTCCAGGTGTTCGTCGGCCGCTGAGCCGATCACATCGGCTTCTTGGCCCGGCTCGGTGCAACCCGCGGCGGTTCCCCGGGCATTTTTGGATACACCGGCGGCCAGGGTGCATCGGCCAGTCCGGCGTCGGTATCGGCGCGGACCATGTCGAGGAGCGGCTCCAGCGACTGCGGGTGGAGATCCATGTCCGCCCAGGGGTCGCCCGCAGCCGCGATACGTGCCGGCACGGTGGCAATGGTGAGCGCATTCGGGTCGATGCCGGCCAGTTCGTCCCAGGCAAACCCGCATGACACCGGAGCATGCGGCCGGGCGCGCACCGACCACGGCGCGAACACGGTTTTATGCGGTGCGTTCTGGTTGAAATCGACGAAGATCCGCTCGCCCCGCGCTTCCTTCCACCACGAATCGGTGATCAGATCCGGTCGGCGGCGAGCAAGCTCGCGGGCCACAGCTACAGCTGCGGAACGCACCGCCACGCTGTCCCAACGACGCAGCAGGCGCACGTACACGTGCAGCCCACGGTTACCGGTGGTCTTGATGTAGCTGCGAATCCCGACGTCGTCGAACAGCCGGTGAACCTCGACCGCGGTCTCCTGGGCCATGGCGAAGGTGGTGCCAGGGCCCGGATCCAGATCGATGCGCAGCTCGTCGCAGTGGTCCGGATCTGCGGCGCGCGTCGGCCAGGAATGGAAGCCGAGACAACCGAGGTTCACTGCCCAGATCAGGTGCCCCAGATCGGCGATGACCAGCGCATTCGATGTGGTGCCGTTCGGGGTGGTGACGACTGTGGTGGTCAGCCACTCCGGCGCCCCATCGGGAATCCGCTTCTGGAAGAATGACGAACCCTCGGCACCGTTCGGGAACCGCTGTAGCAGCACCGGCCGATCACGCATCGCCCGCATCACCGCCGGCTCCATCGCCAGGTAGTACTGGATCAGGTCGGCTTTGGTGGCGCCGCGGCCGGTGCCATCAGCGGACGGTGTTGCGGACGGTGCTGCGGAGAAGAACACCTTGTCGGGATTCGATACGGGGATCTCGTGACCCGACACCTGCACCATGATCGATTCGCCATGCTTGGCGGCCATGGCGCTGACCGTATCGCAGCGCAGCCGTCTCCCGGCACTACGGTCGTCGGACGTGGACCGCGTCACCATCTCGTCGCCGCTACAGGGGACCATCGTCAGCATCGATGTGACCGTGGGCGAACGGGTGCGCCGGGGCGGCCAGTTGCTGTTGATCGAGTCGATGAAGATGCACCATGCCGTCGACGCCGAGGCGGACGGGGTGGTCACGGCGCTG
>JANOKQ010000043.1:0-4267 GCA_031419375.1 Acidimicrobiaceae bacterium | reverse complement strand
TGGCGCCGGATGGTCTGGAGTGTCCAACCCGCTCGCTGTGCTGCTTCGGTGAATGCATCGGCGAGCAGGTCGACGGTGCCAGGTGTCGGTCCGGGTGTGGCGGCGATGAACGCGTCGAGGTCCCGCGTGTCGCGGTCGACGATCTGCTGCACGACCAACGCAGCACCACCGGCGCGTAGCCAGCGGCCTCGGGGAGCGAGAACAGCAGGCGTGCAAGGTCGCGCTGGACGGGTAGTAAATCGCTCATGATGCTTCGGCGAGTTTCGTGTGCGCACGGTCGATCAGGTGTTGCCATGCTTGGCGCAGCTCTGCCGGCAGGATGAGGTCGGGCCACGCGTCGACCAGCAGGGCGCCGTCAACGACTGATGCGATGTCATTCGGCGTGCCTTCGCGAAGGATGAGTTCGTATGTGCGGCAACGCTCGCTGCGGTCGGCGAGGTCGAATTGCGGGGAGGGGCCGCTCCACCACAGATGGAACCCAGGTGTCAACACCTGGAAGGCATCGACGATCGGTAGCCGCCACAATCCGGAGGGAACGGCGTACGGGCGTCGCCCGTTCGTCCACGACCAGGTGACGGGCTGCTCGATGTCGATCGTGGCGCCGGTCGCCTCGAGGGTGAGTACCGCCGTGTGCCAGCGTGGTTCTCGTCGGCCGGACTCGAACGCGGCGATGTTCGGGCGGGCTACGCCACTCAGTGCCGACACCTCGGCCTGTGTCAGACCCGCAGCGCTACGAGCCTGAGAGAGCACCTTGGCGAACAGCATGGAATGTATCGTATCCGATACATTCTCAATGCGCAGCGTCCCTGGCCCGCACGGTGAGATCAATCGATTCACGGTTTCCTAAACTGTAGACGGAGGTTCGAATCCTTCCGGGAGCGCTGAAAAAGGCATTCATGACCTGGGCATTCATGTTTTGGTGAGAGTTGCTCGACTAAACCGTTGACCCTGATCGACCGCCATTTCTTGGCCTGATTGGGAAGGCTGAGGGACGGGAGAGCCCGCCCTCACACATCGATCGTGACCGATCCGCACTACGAGGGATGACGGTGACGCACGGTTTGCGGATGAGGTTGTGCAATGACTCGTTGCACAACCCGAGCCTGAGGAAGGCCGGGTGGTCGTATCGACGTTCCAATTCGGTCATCCGTCGGGTGGAACTTGCCGACGCGTTGTCGACCTGAACACTCGGCTGACACGATGACGGCGTGAACCAACTGGTCGACCTTTCTGTTGCAGAGTTGGTCATCGTCGATTACGCCGACCGCGGAGCACACCACATCTTCACCGACCACAGCGGCGGCGGCTGACGATGTGGTGGCGTGCACTGATCGCGATCGCAGTCGGCCTGGTTTCTGTCTGGTTGGTGATGCTCGCGCTGCTGTGGCGGGCCCAGCGACACACGGCGGACAAGACGAGCCTGCGCGCCGCGGCACGACTCGTGCCGGACGTGGTGCGGCTTCTGCGTCGCCTCGCCGCCGACCGAACCATCGCACGTTCGGTCCGCCTCCGACTGTGGCTGTTGTTGGCCTATCTGATCTCGCCGATCGATCTGATCCCAGATTTCATCCCTGTGCTCGGCTACGCCGACGACGCGATCATCGTCGCGATCGCCCTCCGCTCGGTCACTCGCCGAGCTGGGGCTGAAGCGGTGGAACGACACTGGCCGGGCACTCCGGAAGGACTCGCGACGCTTCTGACGCTGGCCGGCCTCGGAAAGACTCCTCAGCCGACGAAAGGGGATCTATGACGGTGCGGTCGTTGGGCGCCGTTCGGCAACGAACGCGGTCGCGATGTTGTACGAGAGCGATGGCTGCGGCGAGTGTCGCGAGGCCGCGCCGCGATTCCTCGATCTGGTGGACCGCTTAGGCGGTCTCCGCGGAGCCTCGGCAGAGTTCGCGAAGGGCTTATCGAAGTGTCCGAACGATCGGCATCTCGACCGCCGGGCCCGGGGTGGCAGCCCACGAGGCGGCTCGTCGGCGGCGACGCCGGAGCACGACGACGATCGCAATGGCACCGAACGCGATTGCGGTGGTGCCGAACAGCGCGAACCCGGCAGCGGTGCCGAGTCCGATCGCGGCGAGGAACCCGAGGATCGGTCCGGCGCAGCACGCCGCACAGGCGACGGCCCCGACGACGGCGACGTTCTCCTTCTTGGTGCTCATGCCGGGTGACCGAACAATGAGTGGAGCACCGGGAGGGCGTCGCGGGGTGCGTGGACTTCGAGGGCGACACCGCGGCTGTCGATGGTGATCGCGAACGCGAAGAACTGGCAGCAGTCCTGCTCGGCAGCGGCGAGTCGCATCAACTCGCCGAGTGGCGGCGCCGGCCCAAACGTTGCCCGCAGCCCGTCGTCGATCGGTTCTCGGCGTTCGACATTTTCAAGGAGACGTTGCCATTCGTCGAGGCGGCTGCGCATCGATTGCGACCCGAGCGTGCACGCAATCGGAACAGTGACATCCACCCGATCGGGCTTCCTGCCGAGCGTCACGAGCTGCGCCGTGGCGGTTTCGGTGGCGTCGGACCTGTCGGTGACACAGCCGCACCTGTCGTCGCACGGACCTTCGGGGCGGTGGGTCTCGAGCGTCGCAGCCGCCAGTTGCAGATCGGAGGTCAAGGTCGTCAGCTCGACGATCTGCTGCTGAGCGCGGGCGAGCTTGTCGGCAACGACCGTGCGGAGCCGGTCTTGGACGGGTCCGCAGCGGCCGCCGTCCCAGGCGATGGTCAAATCGGCGATCTCATCCAGGCTGCACCCGAGTTGCTTGGCACGGGAAATGAACGCCAGCCGACCAAGAGTGTGATCGTCATACAGGCGATAGCCGGCCGGAGTACGAGTCGACTCAGGCAGCAGCCCGATCTCTTCGTAGTAACGCAACGTCGCGGCACTGAACCCGCTGCGTTCGGCGACGTCTTTGATCTTGTAGCTGGTGCTCACCACCGCAGCGTAAACCTTCAGGTGAACATGAAGGTCAAGCGGTTTGTGCATCTGCCTTGCGACGGCGCCGATGGAGTTACTTGCTGAGTCGTCCGAGCAGTTGGTCGATGACGAGTTCGGCCGCGTCGTCGATGTCGTAGGTGAACCGCTTCGTACTGACGAGTTGGTCGAGGTCGTGACGGAAGCTGGGGTCGATGACTTTGGCTCGGAGGTTCTGCTCGGCGAGCGCTGCTGTGTACTTGTCGGGTCGGTATGGTTCGAAGCACTCGATGATGTCGGCCGGTGCAACGCCGAGCTCGGTCAGCGCGAGCCAAAGGTCGAAGAGGTCGCGGCCTTTCGATCGTTGGAACAACGCGCGGATCTTGGTCGCGACAAGCTCGGCGATGGCAAAGGTCTGTACCTCGGCGCTGCCTTGGTACCACTGGCTGTCCACCGTGTACGGCACCCGAACGAGTTCTCGTGCCGACGAGCGCTCGTAGGTATTCACCTCGACCTTCACGCTCATCGTCCCGCTGCCCGACGTGAACGGGGCCCGCAGCCGGATCTTGGGAAACGTCTTGATGTTCGTCGTGACACTCATGTCGAGTCGGTCGGCAATCGCTCGTACGGCATCGAGGAGCACGCCGATACCGCCTTCGCTGCGCCGCACGTAGTCCAGATCCTCGCTGTAGCGCAGCGCTGGATTGAGATGCAGCTTGTGGAGGCATGTGCCGCCTCGGAACATCAGTTCACTGCCGAGGTAGTCGTCGTTGGCGATCTCGATGATCAGCCGCGAGAGCACCAGGTCTTGTTCGATCTGATCAACCGTGGGCCAGCTGATGGTGTTGCCCCATTCTGTGATGAAAGCGGCGGGGATCACAGGTCGGACTCGACGTCGGTGTTGACGAGAATGTTCCATCGCTCGTTGAACGGTCCAGCTGGTCTGCCGGCGGCCGCCAACGGAGTTGGCGTGAGACGAGCACGTGCGACGTGTTCGAGCGGGGTGAGGTCGACCTCGGCTCCGACCTCCCCGGCGACGTGCTCAAGGAGCCATCCAGCGCGTTGCGGCACGGCTGCTGGGTAGTCCTTGGCGAGCGCGGCAAGGCGTGGAATGTCGAGCAGTTCGTTGCTGAGCAGTTCGCCCAGAACTGTGGCGATGTTGGACAGGCCCCCGCCTTGCGCCGGGCTGGCCACGAGATCGAGGACCGTAATCTCAGGAACAGACACCTTCATGGTCCCCGTCGGGGTGTTCACCACGGTGAACAGTCGTCTCGCGGTCTTTGCCGATGTTGTGAACTCGATGCTGACCCGGTCGAAGCGGCGGTCGTTCAGACGGGCGTCGGTGATCACTTG
>JANOKQ010000042.1:0-1763 GCA_031419375.1 Acidimicrobiaceae bacterium | reverse complement strand
CGCCGTGGTGCGGCTACCCCTACGATCAGGCGCGGGCCCCGGCTCCGGCCTCGGTCTCTCCATCGCCGCCCAATACGTAACAAAGCACGGAGGCGACGTCTGGGCCCGCCCTCGGCCCGACAGGCGGAACAACCGTGAGCCTTCGAGTCACGAGTTCATCGGAGTGATCAAGCGGGCTGCGTAGACAACTCAGCAGACGCACAGCACCGCTGACCTCCTGGTAGCACGCCGAACCCCAGCTGTGATCAGGTCATACGTCGAACAGGCGTAGCACGTGCAACATTTCGGTCGACTCGGTGTTCCACGTCCGCGACACGGGCAAACCGAGGAGGCCGTTCCACTTTGTGGACGAGCCTCTGACGAGTGCTCTCGGTGGCAGGGCAGGATCCCTGTGACTTCGACCGTCGGGTTGTCGGCTCGACGAGTTTCGGCTCACGAGGGCGCATACCGGCATGGCGGTCATCCCAGGTCACTGGCGCCTCATCACGGTCAGCCTCGACCGGCGGTTCGAGGCACCATCGGCGAGCCCGTCGCCGACCCTGTGTGCATCCGGTTGCAGAGTGGTTGCACGCGCCAAGAGGCGGGATTTGAACCTGCGACCTTCGGATATGAGCCCGAAGCGGGACCTGGGGGCTGCGGGTTTTTGGGTGTGTGTGTTGTTGCCGAGGAGATCGAAGGAACCACGGCAGTTTCGTCGAAGGCCCATAAAGCTCACCTCGACACCGTGAGAACGCCACAATCCCTCTCGATAACCGCTCCCAGAACCGGCGTTCGGCGCTGCTTGACATCCCGGGCACCATGTTCGTGCTGATCAACGGTGTGCCGTCACGCTGTGCGGATGAGGTTGGAGAGAGTTGCGCTGGCGTTCGCGTCAGCGCCGGGTACTGCATGGGCGTACTTGTCGAGGGTTGTGGAGACTCGGCGGTGATCGAGACGGCGCGAGACGACGACGATCGGCACCGATGCTTGGAGCATTTCGGTGGCCATGAAGTGTCGAAGGTCGTGCAAGCGAAAATGGCGAAGCTCGGCGGCGCGGCGATGACGGAGGAAGGCTTTCGTTACGCGGTTCGGTTTCCAGGCGGTAACACCGCCGTCGTCAGTGAAGACATACGCGTCCGGTGACGGCAGAGCGACGAAGCCCCGGTGAAGCTCGGCCAGCACGGCAAACGAGGCGGGATCGATGTCGACACTGTGAGCGCGTTTGGTCTTGGTCGACGTCAGGACGGGACCGTCGGGGCCTTCGACCCAGCCTCTGCAAAACGAGATCCGGGCTCGTTCGATGTCGATGTTGCGCCAGCGCAGACCGAGAAGCTGCGCGCGTCGCGCCCCGGTGACTGCGGCGGTGAGCAGGAACACGTGCAGGAGCGGGTCGCGGTCAGCAACGAAATCCAGTAATGATCGCAACTCCGCTGGCGTCGGTGGACACATTTCGGTCGGTGCTGTCACGATCCGATGGGCACGCTCAGCGGGGTTGTCCCAGATCCATCCCCAGCGCATCGCCTGACCCAAGCTCGATCGGAGCACGACATGGATTCGGGCCAGCGTCCCTGGCTGCAACGGCTTGCCACCGATTCCGCCGGCCCTGCGAAGGCGAACATACAGGTCGTCGATGTCTGCCGTAGTCAAGTCGGCAACGGTGTGAGCACCGAGGTGAGGGTGGAGATAGCGGTCGAGCACCGATCGGGTCTGGCGGATCGTCGTCGGCGCCCAACCCGTTTCGGCGATCGCGAACCACCGTTCCAACAACTCGCCCACTGTTGTTC
>JANOKQ010000041.1:0-3458 GCA_031419375.1 Acidimicrobiaceae bacterium | reverse complement strand
GCACCTCGTGCACCTTCGGCATGTCACACCCGATGAGGTTCTCGAGACATGTGTAGGAAAAGAAGCCGCTGCGGTCCTGGCCGATCTGCATCAACCACGGCCAGACGGCCGC
The DNA here is from genome assembly GCA_031419375.1 of Acidimicrobiaceae bacterium. GTDB lineage: Bacteria > Actinomycetota > Acidimicrobiia > Acidimicrobiales > Ilumatobacteraceae > VFMC01. Next base: position 3,346 of record JANOKQ010000041.1, on the reverse strand, counting down.
GGCCGGGGCATCGACGGACACCGCTCGCGTATGCACGACGCGGGCTTCCTCGCACAGTTCGTCACCGGGCAGACGGTGCTCCCGCTCCCGCCGTGCGGTGCCCTCGCAGACCGGAACAGAGCCAAACGTCACCAAAAGTCACAGCGTCGGCGGGTGGTCTTGCCCGACGACGCAGATCTCGAGCCGCCGGTTCTGGTTCGTCGAGGACCCGATCCGGCGGGCCAGCTCACGCAGCGCAAACCGGTCAAGAGCAGGGCTTTGAACTGGTTGATCGCCCTCGGGCGGTCCAACGTCGAGCTTTCATGAGTCTGGCTCCTCGATCGAACGGGACGGCGTGTCCCCCTTTGACGATGCTCCGACCGGGCCGTCGAGCCCACGCCCAATGGTCCCGAGCCGGCCTGCTGTGAGCCCGGACGCACCGGGCGGGCGCTGAGGCTGACGCATGGCGCGCAGCGGGTGCACGACGTATGGCGCGATGGCGATGCGGGCATCGACGGCCACACATCCATGCGCGGCGGCGATGACCGGGTTGAGATCGAGCTCGACGATCTCGGGCACCGTCGCGATCAGCAGCCCGATCCGCCCGATGATGTCCACCAGCGGATCCAGGGGCACATCCGGCCGGCCGCGAAACCCGCGTAGCAGCGGGAACATCCTCAACCGCTCCAACGCCCACCGGGCGCGGGCTGCGGTGACCGGGGCCAGCAGCACCGACCGGTCCCCGAGCAACTCCGCTTCGGTGCCACCCGCGGCGACGACGACCATTGGGCCGACAGCTGGGTCACGGACCGCGCCGACCAGCATTTCGACACCAGGTTCCGCCTGTCGTTGAACGACGACATAGCGGAGCCGTTCGCCGAAGCGGCGCTGAAAGTCGGAGACCACGCGTCGCACCATGGTGGCCGACGCAACGCCGAGCACGACGGCACCTTCGTCGGACTTGTGCACGACTCCGACGACGTCGGCTTTCAGGACACAGGGGAAGCCGAGACGCTGGGCCTGCTGAACGCATTCGCGTCCACTTCGGCCGACGGCCCATGGCGCGATCGGGATCCCGAGGATCTCGAGAAGTCCGAACGTGTCGGCCGTCGTCAGCCATGCCGTCTCACCGAGACCATCGTGTGCCGCATGAAGCGAATGGCGGACCCGACGGCGCAAAGCCAATAAGTCGACGTCTGAGTCGGTGACGCGCTCGTCGGCCGTCGCCGCCAGCCAGGCACCGCGGGTCGCGGCGAGCCCGAGCGCGTCCATGGCCCGCTCCGGCGTCGGGTAGGTGGGCATCGTGCCGGTGGCCTCCAGCCCACCGAGGAGCACGGCCACGGCAGGGATTGACGTGTCGGTCCAGTCGAGCTGCAATGGTGTCGTCGCGTCGCCGTCGAGATTGACGCTCACCACTGCGCAGGCATCGACCTCGCCGGATGCCGCGATCTCACCCAGCACCGCCTGCACGGACCACGCGTCCACTGTGGCCAGCAAGTCGACAGGGTTTGAAGTCGAAGCTGCGTCGGGCACGAGCGAGCGGAGGCGTTGCTGGAGCCCGGCCGATAGTTCGACCACGTCGAGACCGTTCGCCGACGCCGCATCAGCGGCGAGGATCAGCGGTCCGCCGGCGTTGCCGACCAGCGCCACGCGCCGACCCGACGGCGCCGGTTGCCCGGCGAGCAGCGCGGCGACGTCGAGCAACTGGTCGAGGGTGTTCGCCCGCACGACACCCGTGTGGGCGAACAACGCGTCGATGGCGACGTCGTCGGTGGCCAGCGCCGCCGTGTGCGAACGAGCCCCGCGCTTGCCCGCCTCGGTACGTCCGCTCTTCAGCGCGACGATCGGCAGCCTCCGCGACACCGCCCGGGCGATCCTCGCGAACCGGCGCGGATCCCCGATCGACTCGAGGTACATCAACACCACCGCAGTCGAAGGATCATCAGCCCAATATCGCAACACGTCGTTGCCGCTGACATCGACCTTGTTGCCCAACGAAACGAACGACGAGATCCCCAGGCGTCGGCGCGCGGCCTCGGCGGCGAGCACGATCCCGACACCCCCGGACTGCGAGGCGATAGCAATCGACCCGGGCATCATCGACTGGCGCATGAATGTGGCGTTGAGACCAGCGTGCGCCGACACTAGACCGAGGCAGTTCGGGCCGAGGACCCGCATCCCGTAGCGGCGTGCGGTGGCGAGCAGGTCGCGCTCACGGTCAACGCCGTCGCCGCCGGCCTCGGCGAAACCTGCCGAGATGACCACCACCGCGGCAACACCGACTCGGCCGCACTCCTCCACCACGCTCACCACGCTGGCGGCAGGCACGACGATCACCGCGAGATCAGCAACGGCATCGAGATCGGCGACACGGGCAACCGCGGGGACACCGCCGACGACCTGCTCGGTTGGATGCACGACGCTGACCCGCCCAGCGAACGACGACACGAGGTTGGCCAACAGGATCCGGCCAACCGACGATGGATCACGGCCGGCACCGATCACCACGATGTGCGACGGCGACAACAACGGCCGCAGCGACGCGACGGCCGCCGTCCAGTCACGACCTTCTGCATTGTCCTCGAGCAGTTCCTCGCCGGCCAGGTCGAGCACGACGTGCACCTGGCCCTGCTCGTACCAGGTTCGCTGGGTCAGTCCGACCGTGCGGAACACGAGCTGCATCGCGTCGTTGCCAGCCATGGTCTCGGCAACCAAGCGGCGAAACCCGGCCGCGCGTGCGATCAAAGCGAGGTCCTCCAACAACACCGTGGCGATTCCCTCGTGCTGGTGGGAGTCGGCCACGGCAAACGCGATGTCAGCTTCGTCCTGGCCCTGGACACGCGAGTACTCGCCAACCCCGATCACCTCGGGACCGTCGAGCGCTAACAACGTCACACGCTCGCGAATGTCGTTCCCCCCGGGCGGATGCAACCGTTCGTCCAACAACGCCGGTCGCAAACCGAAAAACCGCAGGTACGTCGAGCGGTCACTCAACCGATCGTAGAAAGCATGCAATGCATCCAGATCCGACGCTCGCGATGGCCGGATGCGCACGACCCGCCCGGTCGCCGCCAACACATCCCGGTCGAAGACACCGAGCACAGCTTCCGATTCCACCGTAGGGCTGGCCAGTCTCGCGTCGCGCATGACAATGAGCATCGTCGCGCGGTCACCCGATGGCTAGGGACTTCCGTCCTTTCGACAGGGACCGATCGGCTCATCGACCTACTACTGAACGCGGGGACGTGTTCGAACCTGTGCGTCTCACGCCGCCGCGGCGGCGTGAACTACAACGACGACGAAGACTGCGAACGCTGGCACGACGCCGGCCCAGAAGCGCCATCCGAACTGGTGCCCGCCTGCGGTG
>JANOKQ010000040.1:0-9976 GCA_031419375.1 Acidimicrobiaceae bacterium | reverse complement strand
TGACGAGGCCCCCATCCGGCTGTCACGTCCTGTGTCGTGATCGAAAGGAGCCGTGATGAAAGTGATCGTTGAGCGATGCGCGTTCTTGGATGTGCATCGAGACACCGTGATGGTGTGCGCGCGTATGCCTGATGGTGCGGGTGGCCGCCGGGTGGAGGTGAACGAGTTCCGCACGACCACGTCGCAGTTGTTGTTGCTGGCCGTGTGGTTGGTGGAGCGGCAGGTGACCTTGGTCGGGATGGAAGCGACGGGGGTGTACTGGAAGCCGGTGCACTGGGTTCTGGACGACGAGATCGACCAGGTGTGGGTGATCAATGCCCGGCACATGCGCAACGTGCCGGGCCGTAAGACCGATGTTGCTGATGCCCAGTGGGGGGCGCAGTTGATCGAGCATGGTCTGGTCCGCCCGTCGTTCATTCCGCCTCGCCCGACGCGTGAGCAGCGCGACTTGACCCGCTACCGCAAGTCGGTGATCGAAGAACGCGGTCGTGAGACGCAACGCTTGCACAAGGTCCTCGAAGATGCCGGGGTCAAGTTGTCATCGGTTGCGTCGAGTGTGCTGACGAAGTCGGGTCGGGAGATGATCGACGCGTTGATCGCCGGTCAACGCGATCCGTCGGTGTTGGCGGAGATGGCCAAGGGTCGGATGCGATCCAAGATCCCCGAACTTCGTGACGCGTTGGCGGGCCGGTTCAACAATCATCACGCCCTGTTGTGTCGGGCGATGCTGGCCCGTATCGATCAGGCCGACGCGGCCATCGATGAGCTCACCGTCCAGATCGAGAAGTTGTTGGACCCTCACCAAGCGGCGGTGTCGTTGCTGGTCGGGATCCCGGGCGTGTCCTACCGGACCGCGCAGGTGATCCTGGCTGAGATCGGCACCGACATGTCCCGCTTGGCGACCGCTGGACATCTCGGGTCGTGGGCAGGCATGTGCCCCGGTAACAACGAGTCCGCCGGCAAACGCGGATCGGGCCGAACCCGTCACGGATCGAAATGGTTACGTATCGCGCTCATCGAAGCCGGTCAAGCCGCCGGCAGATCCAAAAACACGTACCTCAGCGCCCATTACCACCGCATCCGCGGCAGACGCGGTCCTGGCTGTGCTGCGGTCGCGGTTGGCCACTCGATCCTGATCATCGCCTGGCACCTGCTGTCGACCGGTGAGATCTACACCGATCTCGGTGGCGATTACTTCGACAAACGACGTAGCGGCACCGCACACCAACGACGCCTCGTTGCCCAACTCGAAGCCATGGGCCACAAAGTCACCCTCGAACCAGCCGCCTGACCCACACACCACACCGTCGGGGCTCCGCCCCGAGCAGGGGCTACCGCCCCCACACCCCCGCGCGCCCGACATCATCTCCTACAAGGGATTCACACCTCAGAAGCCGGGCACTTGAACGACGAAGCCCAGGTCCGGCATAGTGCCTGACCTGGGCTTTCTTGGTGGCGGGGCCCGAGCTGCGCGTTGACTGCAACCCTGGTGCTGCGGTGATCGCGGCCGCTCTCGTGGGTTATACTTCCGGGTATGACTCACCGCGTCGGCGCCAAAGGGCAGGTCGTGATTCCCAAGGAGCTGAGAGACCAGCTCGGTATCGAACCAGGCGACGAGGTCAACTTCTGGCTCCACGACGACCACGTCGCCGTCCGACCCGCCGACCACCGCCGACCGCTCCGCGGGCGGTTCCGGGGCTCGGCGATGACCCACGAGCTCGAGCGTGAACGGGCCGCCGACCGCGCCCGCGAAGCAGCCCCGTGACCATCGTCCTCGACTCGTGGGCGGTCCTCCGCTACCTGGAGGACCACAGCCCTGCGGCCGAGGCCGTCAGCGACCTGCTCGGCCGGGACAAGCCGCTGATGTCGTGGATCAATCTCGGCGAGGTCCACTACGTCCTGCGACGGCTCCACGGCGAGGACGCCGCCACCGAGACGGTTCGCGATCTGCGCTACGTGATCGACGCTCGACTCCCCGACGAGCGCCTCGTCGTCGACGCCGCCCGGATCAAGGCCGACCACCCGATGGCCTACGCCGACGCGTTCGCAGCGGCGCTCACCATCGCCTGCAACGCCACCCTCTGGACCGGCGACCCCGAACTCCTCGTCGTCGGATCGTCGTGGCGCTGGCGGGACCTCCGGTCCTAGACGCGGACAGGTGAGCTCCTCGCCGCCACCCTCAATGGCAAGCCCTACTACGTGATCGTCGGCGCGACCTCAATCATTGCGCTTCACCGATCGTGGCCACCCGTGTGCCGTCTGTTGAGACGGACTCGTAGCTCGGCGGTGTGCACCGTGTTGTCCGACAGCGTCACGGTCACGACGACCGTCTTGCCGACCCAGCTCTTGCTGATCGGGGTGGCGATGACATATGAACCCAGCACGCGTGACACTCGTATGGCGGTCGGTGCAGCGCCTGGCACGGTCAGCGTGGCCGAACGGACCGCTGACGGAGTGATGACGCGTGCGCCGCGTTCGTCGCGCAGGCGCCACGACACCACCACCGCGCTCCCTGGCTCGGCCTGGAAGATCGTCGACGTGATGCGACGCGCACCCAGTGCGTGAAACCCGTCGAACCGCAACGGAGCGGTCGTTGCCGTCACGGTGGCGACCTGGGTGCAGGTTGCGCGGTTGCCGCTGGCATCCGTTGCGCTCCACGTCACAGCGGTCGTTCAGACGGCATAGACAACGGGGGCATCGTTGGCGACGACTGGATGCGGATCGATGAGGTCGGTCGCGGTCGCCCTACCCAGAACCACCGGAACGCCGGACGCGAAGGTCACGTTCGCCGGGCACGTGATGGTCGGCGGTGTCGTGTCGCTGGCAACGCCGAAGCCCGGTCCGGGCCAAGCGGACGCGCCCGGAGAGTGTCTTCAGCGCGATGCGACTCTGCCCGCGGTGAGTCGGATCGTACGGTCGGCCACGGTTGCCGCCCACGCTTCGTCGTGAGTGGCCACGACGATGGTTGCTGACGTCGCCCGGCGACGTAGCGACTGCGTGAGGTGGTCCAACTGCTCGCGGTCGAGATGGGCGTCGGGTTCGTCGAGCACGAGAAGCTTGGCGTTACCGGCGAGCGCGGCAGCAAGCGCGACCCGTCGGCGTTGGCCACCAGACAGCCGCCCACACCGTTCCCCGGCCACGTCGGTCAGCTCCACCTCGCGTAGCGCCCGGTGCACGGCAGCCCTTCGGCGGCGGGTGTCGGGGCTCAGTTCGCGCATCACGGCGACCAGGTCCACATGATCGAAAACGGTAAGACGGCGCGGCACGGAGTCGTCTTGCGGAAGGTAGCCCAGGCTGCGCCGCACGGCTGCCAGGTTGGCGGTGGCGACGGACCGGCCGCCGATGACCAACTCGCCGGTAGTCGGCGCGATCACAGTGGCGAGTAGCCGCAGCAACGTGGTCTTCCCACTACCGTTGAGACCGAGCACAGCAGTGAAACCCGGGTCGATGGTCAACGACGGCAGCTCCAGCGTGAACCTCGCGGAGGCGCGTTGGCTGATGTTGTGCAGATGCACCACGGGAGCTGTCACGCGTCTCTCCAGCGATCCAACCGTCGGTGACTGCCGGCCAGGACGACGCAGGCGGCGAGCAGCACCGCCAGCGCACCCAACTGGCCGACCACTCGGAACGGCGCGACTGCGTCGTTGAGCACCTGCGCGATCGTGATCACAACCGTGAACCATCCGACGGTGACGCCGATGGCAGCCGTTCTCACCCCGATGCGTGTCGCCAACGCCAGCGCTGTGCTCGTGGTGGCGAGTGCCGGCAGTAGCCAGGCCAGACGTATCCAGCCATGGGTGGGTGCAGCCGACACCGTCAGCAGACAGACAGCGGCTGCTGCGACGACCACCGTGACCGAGCGCAACAGCACCAACCTCACGCCCGACAGTGGCGCAGCGACCGTCACTTCGTGCGAGCGGTCGGCGTGCGGACCGTACGCGAGCGCGACGCCAATCACCGGCACGATCGGCGCAATCGTGAGGAAGATCGCAAGCTGGTCACCTGGGCGCCACTGTTGCGCCCCAGCCGATGCGGCGAACAGCAGCACCACACCCACAGCGGCGAACCACGACCAGCGCAGCGTCGGCGTCGCCGCGATCAACCGCGCCGTGGGCTCGGGTACGCGAAGGGCGATAAGCACGCGTTCGAAGCGGTTGCGCGGCGGCGCGTCGATCTCGCCCATGATCGCATCGAGGTTGGCGACCAGCCGTTCGTCGATGTGGTCGATGTTCATCGCAGCACCTCCTGTAGCAGCGGTTTGGCACGGGACAAGCGGCTCTTTACCGTGCCCTGCGGGACGCCCAGGAGCACGCCCGCCTGGGCAGTAGTGAGACCGTCGACGTAGACGGCCTGCACCACCGAATGCAACTCCGCCGGTAGGCGCGACAGCAGGTCATAGGTGGGTGTGCCCGGCGGTGGGAGCGGTTCAGGTTCGGGCACCACCGCAATCGGAGTCGGCCCTGGTCGGTGACGAAGCTGGTCGATCAGCCGCCGCAACGCGATCGACCACAGCCATGCGCCAACCTCGCCCGCTTCCGGCCGATAGTTGGCGGCGCTGCGCCATACAGAGACGAATGTGTCCTGCAACGCCGAGTCGACAAGGTCCGCGTCGGCACATCGCTGGTGAAGGCGCGTCAGCAGCCAGCGCGCATGGCGATGGTACAGCGCCTCGAGCGCGCCGCGTTGGCCGGTCGCGACGGCCGCGAGCAACTCGGCATCGGAACGTTCTGCGGCGGTCACGCCCACCAGCGTGCCAGCTTCCACGCTCAGGGCGTAGCAGCCTGGCGGGCAGCACGGTGTATCCGTCGCTGGGCCCTCCAGGCACGCCAGTCATGACGGGAACCACGCAACGGGAATGCCAGCTGTTGCAGGATGCCGTCTGGCATTGGATCAGTGATGCCGTATCTCTGTGGACGCGCATCGCGGGGCATGCGGTACGTGCGGAACAGGATGTCCCACACGGGCAAGAAGGTCGAGAAGTTGGTGTGATGGGCCTCGCTGGACAATTCGTGATGCCAGTGATGAAACTCGGGAGTCATCACCACGGGCCACAGCGGCCGCAGTCGGAATCGAACGTTCAGGTGCGCGCCGAGGCCGACGAGGAACTGGACGATCGCGAACGCGCCGGTGACCTTGTTGTCGACGCCGGCGGCAAGGAGGAACACGATCGCTGGTGCGATGAACACTCCGTCGAGTGGGTGCGCCCGAAAACCCGACACCCAGTCCAGGTGGCGGGTGCTGTGGTGGACGGAATGAAAGCGCCAGAACAGCTGCACCGTGTGCCCCCAACGGTGTGTCCAGTAGATCAGGAAGTCGAACATCACGAACCCACCGAGCGCCTGCGCCAGCGGCGGCACGGCCGTCACCACGGGCCGCAGCAGCAGGCCCGGCAACCAGGCGAGAGACAGCACGCCCACAACGACGGCGACCACCGCTGTCGCGAACTGCAAGACGGGTTGGGCTGCCCCGTAGGCAAGGTCTGTGCGCAACGCGAGTCGCCGCACGGGCACCGGATGGCGCCGCCACAGCCGCTCCAACGGCCAGGAGACCACGAACAGGAAGGCGATCGCCACCACCGCCCGGCTGCCAACGAACAGACTGCCAGTCGCAGCAACAGTTGCCAATGCGACCATCACCGTTGCCCGGCGGGTTCGTGGCGCCCGTCGCCGTTCAGCCGGGTCCGGGGCCGTCCACTGCAGCGGGCACGGAGAAAGAGTGGAGATGGTCATGCCCTCTCTATCGGGTGCGCCGGGCCATTCGGTTCATTCGTCGTTCCGATCTGACCGGCCAAGGTGAAGCGAAGTTCCCAGCGTCGGAGAACGCAGCGTTCGAAAACCACAAGCGCTGACGCCGTGCTGGCAACATCGGCGCCGTAACTCAGACAGCGTCCTGGTCGACCTCATTCAAGCGTACGACATCGTGATCTTGTGAACCGCTCAACGCGCCTACGCCCACCCAACGACACTGTGCTGCGGACCGAAGCGCCCTCGGACCGCCCGCCGATGCAGGCCAACCCGCGAACTCTTCGCGAAACGCGACTTCGCGACCCATTGTTCGCGAAAAGCATTGGAAGTCAGGCGCCCCTGAACGACGAAGCCCTGGCCCGCCGTAGTGGCTGACCAGGGCTTTCTTGGTGGCGGGGGCAGGATTGAACCTGCGACCTTCGGGTTATGAGCCTCCCGAGGTTCGTCTGCTCTTGTGCGTGACCTCGGCGTACATGTCGTTGGCGGGATTGTCGCAGCTCGTCCCGGCCATCGACGGTGGACGCCGGGAGGCGCGCCTCCCGGTGGGGACCGGGACGACCGTCAGCTTCGGCGGGCGGACCGTGATCCGATGCCACCCCGCCTGCCCGTGGCCAACCCGCCGGCCGCGCAGGGTTGTGTACAGCAGTCGGCACCAGCCGAACTGGCGAGGCGGACCGCAGTGGTCGCGAGCACGGCAGGATGTGACCGTGAACTACATCGAGGTGGCCGACGTTCGCGTCGGGTTCGAGCGGCGGGGGCATGGTCCGCCGTTGTTGCTTCTGCACGGGTTGCCGGGCGACGGCCGGCTTTGGCGGCACCAGCTCGACGATCTCAGCGACGAGTTTATGGTCATCGCCTGGGATGCGCCCGGCTGTGGGCGGTCTGCAGATCCAGTGGACCCGTATGGAACAAGTGAGGTCGCTCAGTGCCTGGCCGGCTTCATCGAGCTGCTGGAGTTGGAGCGGCCGCATCTGCTGGGGCTGTCGTGGGGTAGCGGGGTTGCGCTCGAGCTGTACCGCATCGCGCCCACCGTCGCGCGCAGTCTCGTGTTGGCTTCCGGCTACGCGGGCTGGGCCGGCTCGCTGCCGAGTGATGCTGTGGCGCAACGGCTCGACGCCTACCTGACGGCTGCCCGAACACCGCCGCAGGAAGCGTTGCGGAGCTGGGGGTCGGGCCTCTTCTCGCCTACCGCGTCGGTGGATCTCGTCGAGGAGGTGCTCGCGATCTGCTCGGACTTCCACCCCGACATGCTCGCGGCGTTGGCGCGATCGTTCGCCGAGACCGATCTGCGAAGCGTGCTACCGACGATCGCGGTGCCGACGCTCGTGCTTCACGGTGAGGCAGACACCCGCTCACCCCTCAGTGTCGGAAAGGCGCTCCACGCCGCCATCACGGGCTCGAAGCTCGCTGTGCTTGCGGGCGTCGGTCATGCGAGCAACGTTCAAGCGCCGCTGGCGTTCAATGCCGAGGTCCGACGCTTCCTCCGGTCCGTGCCAGCGTGAGGGCTCGACCCGCGTCACCGGCGATACCGATCGGTCAATCACCGAACGGCGAGAAGCCGCCGCCACGACTGTCGCCTTCCGTGCGCCGTCAGCGATCCCAGGACCGGGGGGCCGGTGGATGCCCGCCGTTCACCACGCACCGACCGGGGGGATGGAACGGCTCCCCTCCACCCGCACCCTCGACGAAGCCCGCGACGCCGCCGAGCTCGCCCGTCAACGGGCGATGCGGACCCTCGCCGTCGCCGACCCGGCCCGGCTCGACACCACCATCGCTACGTTCGCTCGGAGCGGCGACTACAGCCGTCATGAGCTCACGGTCCTGGTCGGACCGCGTCTCGACGAACCCGACCGCCAACGCCTCGCCATCGCCCCGCCCGGTGAACTGATCGAGCTGTTGGGCGCAGCCGGGCTCAGCGCCGCCGCGGCTGCCTCGCAGTCAAACCCACAGCCCTGCATAGAAGGGAAATGGATGTGACGGGAATTTGGGTCCCGACAATGCAGTAACTGTCCGCGAACCACCGCGGCACATGAACGGGAGACACGATGATGAAGCGCTTGTTGATCGTTGGTGCTTGCGATCGGAACCGCAGTGCTCGGCACCACGTCGCAGGTCGCAGCCGATCCCGGTATCGGCGGCTGGCACGATGTACCGGTTGATCAGCCTGGACGCGGCAGTCGAGGCAATCGACGAACGTCCGTACACGCCGGCCGAGATGGATGACCTCGCAGATCTGGTCGCAAACTTCGTCGATTTGAACGGCGACGAACTGATCTGTGTGAAGCAGTACGCGCGGAACAACGGTCAAGACAAGAAGTGGGGCTTCCCCGGCTACGTGATCACCAAGATCAGCGATAACACAGCCCAGGGTCAGTGACCTGATACACGGGTGTCAGGCAGCCGCTTGCTACTCCTCATCGCCGCGAAGCGTCCGCTAGCGCAGCACCGGCCGCCGACTGATCGCCCGGTCCACCAACAGCGGAACGCCCTTGTCACGCCACCATTCGATGTCGACGTTTCCTCCCGACATCCCGCCATGGTCGAGGTCCCTTCGGTACTGGTAATGCTCGACGGCCGTGTCGAGATCGAAGCCCGCTACCTGACGAAGTCCGTCGACGAACGCCTGGCGGGTCGCCGCGGGGTTCGACGGCGTCGCTGTCGTGCCGACGAGATCGCGCAGCGCCCGCCATGCATGCGGGTCACCGCGCGCACCCCACTGCCGGTGCACGATGTCGAACCCATCATCGAGCAGGCCCCTGCCCGGTTCGTCCGTCCGATGCCCACAGGTCGGACATTGCAGCACCGGCCCGTCCTCCGAGACGACATCGAGCGCGCACGGATCCTGGGCACAGTGGTATGCCGCGAACCCGTATCCGTCGAGTCTCTGCAAACCCATCAGCGAACGCTATCGGAGCCAGCAGACGGTCTCAGAGACGATCACCTCTGTAGCAGGAGACTGCCGAGCACGTCGGAACTGGACAAGCAGTGCGGCTTCGATGTGGAGGAGCGGCAACATGCGATGATGTCGACCGATGGTGCTCGATGAGTAGCAGCCACCACTTCGTCAGCGCCAGCGCATCTGAGATCTCTGACCTTCTCGGCGTCTCCGTGTCCGTCGTCCTGTCCGACATGTCCTGGTCGTTCACCGTGGTGGCCGACGGCGGGGAGACGGTCACTTTCTGGGTCGCGGAGAATCCCGAAACGGTCAGAGTGGGCGTCCGGGTGTCTGCGGACGGCGAGTGCTGCCGGTCGTTTTGAACCACGGCCTCGGCGTTCGGCACTAGAGTCCGAGGCGATGACGACGCTGTACGGCTCGAAGAAGGATCTGACGGTGAGCATCGGATTCTTCGTCCTCATCGCAGGGGCCATCGCTGCGTCCACCCTGGCCCGCGGCTCGACCATCGTGGGCATCGTCTTCCTCCTAATCGCCGTTGGACTCGTGATACTGGCGATCGTCCTGCATCGTCAGCCGGCCACCGAGATGCGCGTGTCAAACGATCTGATCGAACTCACCCGACCTGGCCGCACACTCGGGTCACTGTCTCGCAACGACACCGGCGGGAGGGTCGACGTGAGGCGCCACATCTACCGTGGACGAACGTTCTGGTCGTTGGTGCCCGCTGGCGGCGCGCCGGAGCCGGGGATCTCTGTGGGCGACTTCGTCCCCGACGAGATTCGCTCGGCCGCCGAGCAGCACGGCTGGGTGGTCAACATCGTCGAGTAACTCAACGCCTGGCCGATCCCGCTGGCCGGAACCGCGCCTGCGAGCGCCGCGCGGAGCCAACCGCTACCGATGAAGCACGTCGCTGCGGGCCAAATCGCCGAAACTCGCCGCGAAACGCCATTTCGCGACCCGTGTTCCGCGAGATGTCACAGCCGTGCCACTTCCGGAGCTGGTAGACGCACCGGTAGATGACCTCGCTGGCGCAAAACGAGAAATGCCCGGAAACGCACTGCTCTACCGGCGATCTTGAGATGGCGGATGGTGTCGCCATCTGGATCGAGAAGGCAGACGTCGGGAACCGGCACGGTGAGTAGACCGCGTTGTCGGCGGGCTTCGCGAATCAGACTGTCGACTTGAAAGACGCTCGGCTGGTCGCGATCTTTCGGTTGGAACAGCGGCGAATCTGAAGCAGTGCCCATCAGTTCCTCGCGTTTCGCCGTCGTGGGTCGTCACTGAGCATCGGCGGTGTTGGCGGGGGCTCCGTTGTCGCAGATGCAGAACTCGTTGC
>JANOKQ010000039.1:0-10269 GCA_031419375.1 Acidimicrobiaceae bacterium | reverse complement strand
ATCGACGGCACGACCACCACCTCCGTCGCGCAGACCACCACCACCATCGCCACCGAGCTCGTCGACATCTACTTTCCCTCGGGCCGAGGGCTGGCCAGCATTCCCCGCACGATGCCGGCCAACCCATCGCTCACCCAGGTCATGGGGGCGATCCTCGAGGGCCCGCCGGCGGGAGAGCTGGGAATCACCCTTCGTCGGGTGCTACCGGATGGTCTGCGGGAACGAGATATCCCGGTGGCCAACGCAGCGGGTGTGGCCACCGTCGGTCTCCCCGACGGGATCTTCGATTCGCTCGATGCGATCGACCAACGGCTTCTGTTCGGCCAGATCGTGGTGACGCTCACCAACTGCTGCGCCGGCATCGGCCAAGTGGTGTTCACCCTCGACGGACAACCGACTCGCGTGTACCGCGGCAACGGCGAAACGACCGAGCCGGGCGAAGCGGTGTCGAGCGACGACTACACCAACCTACTGACCGGGGCCACCGGCACGCCAGCCACCGCCGTGCCGTCGACCACCGTGCCGTCGACCACCGTGCCACCGACCACCGTGCCACCGACCAATCCGCCACCGCTCGCGATCCGTCCAACGACCACGACGACGGCAACCACGAGCCCTCCCCCGTCGAGCACCTGAGCCGGACCTCGCCGCCACGGGGATAGCGTCGTTTCCCTGATGCGTAGCGGATTTGTCACCCTGATCGGCCGGCCCAATGTCGGGAAGTCCACCCTCGTCAACGCGTTGTGCGGCGAGAAGGTCAGCATCGTCAGCAACAAGCCGCAAACCACGCGCACCAGGGTCCGCGGCATACTCACCCGGCCCGAGGTACAACTGGTGTTCGTCGATACGCCCGGCCTGCACAAGCCGGTCACCGCACTCGGCGAACGGGTCAACGCCACCGCGATCGATGCTGTCAACGGTGTCGATGCGATCTGCCTGGTGATCGACGGGACCAAGCCGTTCGGCTCGGGTGACAAGTGGGTCGCCGGCCGGTTCGACGTCACCAAGGGCATCGTGGTGGTCAACAAGATCGACAAGATCAGCCGCGATCAGCTCGCCGTGCAGCTCACCGCAGCCTCGGTCCTCGACGCGACGGAGTACTTCCCTGTGTCGGCCAAAACCGGGGCCGGCCTCGGCCCATTCGTCGAGCACCTGGCCAAGCTGATGCCGGACGGCCCAATGTTCTTCCCCGACGACATGGTCCGCGAGCTTCCCGACGAGCAGTGGGTTGCCGAGCTGGTACGCGAGCAGTTGCTCGCGGTCACTCGCGACGAGCTGCCCTACAGCATCGCCACCCGAGTCACGGAATGGGAGTGGCCGCGGGTGCGTTGCGAGATCATCGTCGAACGCGACAGCCAGAAGGGCATGGTCATCGGTAAGCACGGTGCAGTCCTCAAAGAGGTGGGTACACGCGTCCGGGCGCAGCTTCCCGAGGGCATGTACATCGAGCTGTTCGTCAAGGTCGACAAGGACTGGCAGCAGCGCCCCGACCGGGTCCAACGCCTCGGCTACTGAACCGACGGGGCCAGCACGCGATCAGACCAGCACGCGATCAGACCAAGCTGTCGCGGCCTTCCCAGAACGGGGCGCGCAGCTCGCGTTTGAGAACCTTGCCGCTGCCGGTCTTGGGGAGCTCGTCGGTCCATGTGACCGAGCGGGGCACCTTGTAGCTGGCGAGATGCTCGCGAGCGAACGCCATCACGTCGTCGGCTGTCATCGAGCCGCCCTCGCGCACCACCACAACGGCGTGCACGCTCTCGCCCCACTCGTCGCTCGGTACGCCGAACACGGCTACCTCCAACACGTCGGCGTGGTGTTCGAGCGCAGCCTCGATCTCGGCCGGGTAGATGTTCATCCCGCCGGAGATGATCATGTCCTTCTTGCGGTCGCAGATGTAGATGTAGCCCTCGTCATCGCGGTAGGCGATGTCGCCAACGGTCTGGTACCCGTGCTTGCTGTCCTGCAGGAACTTGTCGTGCTGCTTGGAGTAGTCGGCGAACACGCTCGGGCTCTTCACGAACAACTCGCCCGGGTGCTCCGGCCCGGTACCCGTGACCTCGTTGCCATCGTCGTCGAACAGCTTGATCTCCACCATCGGCGCGGGCTTGCCACACGAGCCCGGCTTACGCAGCTGATCAGCCGGCAACAGGATGCAGTTCACCCCGAGCTCGGTGGAGCCGTACACCTCGTACAGCGAATCGCCAGGGAAATAAGCGAGGTACATCTGCTTCAAGGCGAAGCTCCACGGCGCCGCATTGGCGATCATCTTCTTCATCGACGACACGTCGTAGCGACCCTTCACCGCGTCGGGCAGGTTGCACACCATCCGGATCGGGGTTGGCGCACTGAACGTGGACGTGACCCGGTACTTCTCGACCAGGCGCAGCCAGTCCTCGGCGGCGAACTTGCGCTGCAGCACCACGGTCTGCCCGAGAGCCTGGGCGATCCCCATGAACCCGCCGGGCCCCGAGTGGTACAGCGGGCCGGTGGGGATGTACACGTCGCCGGGGGTGTACCCGATGAGCATCATCATCGCCGCTGCCTGCTCGGCGCCGGCCGTACCACGGCGCAGCGCGCCCTTCGGCTTGCCGGTGGTGCCGCTGGTGTAGATCATCGTCGCCCCGGCCTCGGTCCCTGCGGGGATCTCCGGCTCCTTCGCCGACGAATCGGCGACAAGCGCGTCGACGTCGACCATCCCCGCCGGCACCTGCCCGTTCGCCGCATCGAACACGAGCAGGTGCTGCACCTGCGGCACCTCGGTGCGGACCCGCTCGAACATTGCCGCGAACTCGACGTCGACGTACACGATCGTGGCGTCGCTGTGATCGGTGACGTACGCGGCCTCGTCGTCGCTGAGGCGGTAGTTGAGCGGAACAGCAGTGATACCCAGTTTGCGGGCTGCGTTGATCATCAGTACCAGGCCGGTCGAGTTCTGCCCGCACCACACCACCTTCGACTCGCCGGGGCGCGCCCCAAGAGCGAGCAGCACGTTGGCAAGGCGATTCGACGCTGCATTGAGCTCGCCGAAGGTGTAGGTGATCAGCGTGCCGTCAGGACGGTCGTCGATCATCGCCAACTTGTCGGACTGGGTGACGGCGTACGCACTCAGGAAATCGGCCATGAGGACACTGCGTAGCAGGCGCGCCGAGGCAGCGGTGACACGGAGCGGAAACGTAGCGGCGTGCACCAGTCGCTCGGCGGGACTGCGGCGGGGGATGGACATGGCCTCACCGTATGCCTCCGGTCAGCTGCGTGCAGACGCGGACCTGGCAAGCTAGGAACATGGCAGCACGAATCATCAATGGAAGTACCGAGTTGAAGGCCCTCATCGGCGAGCACCTCGGCTACAGCGACTACATCGAGATCACCCAGGAACGGGTCAACCAGTTCGCCGAGGCGACCGGAGACCACCAATGGATCCACGTCGACGTCGAGCGCGCCAAGGCCGAGAGCCCCTTCGGTGGACCGATCGCTCATGGATACCTCACGCTGTCGCTCGGGCCGGTGCTGATGCCGCAGGTGTTTGCCACCACAGGTTTCAAGATGGGCGTGAACTACGGCGCCAACAAGGTGCGGTTCATGTCGCCGGTTCCGGTGGGGGCCAACCTGCGCCTCGGTGTGACGCTGGTCGGCGTCGACGACATCGCCGGTGGCATCCAGAGCACGTACGCGTTCTCGTTCGAATGCGAGGGCGCCGCGAAGCCGAGCTGCGTGGCCGAGGTGGTGTTCCGCTCGTATGAGTGACCGCGCTCGCCGGGTAGCGATCGTCACCGGCGCCAACCACGGCATCGGCGCGGCAACGGCCGAGGCACTGGCCGCGCAGGGCGTCGCCGTGGTGGTCACGTTCCTGCGTTCGCGGGTGGCAACCGACGAAGCAACACCCGAGGCATACCAGCAGAACCGGATGACCGATGGCGACACCGTGGTGCAGCGAATCCGTGCGGCCGGCGGCGCGGCGATCGCGGTCGAGGCCGACCTGCTCGATCCGGCCACACCGCCGCAGGTGTTCGACCTCGCCGAGGCCGAGTTCGGGCCCGTCGACATCGTCGTCAACAACGCCACCGGGTGGGCGTCGGGCGATTCCTTCGTCGCCGGGCGAACGGATCCCGTCGGACGAGCCACGCCGGGCGTCACCGCCGAGTTGTTCGAGCGCACGTTCGGTGTGGATGCCCGGGCCAGCGCGCTGATGATCGCCGAGTTCGCCCGCCGCCTCATAGACCGCGACGGCAATTGGGGTCGCATCGTCGGGCTCACTTCGGGTGGGCCGAACGGATTCCCCAGCGAGGTCACCTACGGCGCGGCGAAGATGGCGCAGGAGAACTACACCATGGCGGCAGCCACTGAACTCGGCCGGCGCGGCGTGACCGCGAACATGATCCACCCGCCGATCACCGATTCGGGATGGGTCAACGACGCGATCCGTGATTTCGCGGCGACCAGCACCGACCACTTCCACGTGGCCGAACCCGGCGAAGTCGCCCGCGTGATCGCCTGGCTGTGCGGCGACGACGCTCGCATGATCACGGGCAACATCATTCGCATGCGCTGAGCTGCATCGCCATCGATCGATGTTTGATCGACGCTCAATCGGGTAGTGGCACCGCGCCGGTTCCGCCAGCACATGCATGACACGAGACTTGTGAACCCTCTGACGACGACGACCCTTGAACGCGTGCAGGCGTTCCGCCATGACGCGTTGCTGCATTCGACGACCGAGGAGTTCGTCCACCGGGCGGCGTCGTTCGTGCGTGAAGCGGTCGTCGCCAATGAAGCCGTGCTGGTCATGATCGACTCCGACAAGACCGGACTGCTTCGGGCTGAACTGCGCGACGATGACGGCCCACAAAACGACAACGATCAGGTCAGCGCCCAGCCTGTGGTGTTCGCCGAAGTTGACGATGTCGCCAACAACCCGGCTCGCCTGATGTCGATGTGGCTTGAATTCGTCGATGAGCACGCCGGCGAGGGTCGCACGGTACGGGGATTCGGCGAATCGATCTGGCCGTCACGAAGCCTCGCACAACGTGGCGAGTGCCACATCCACGAAGCGATCCTCAACCACACCTTTGGCACCCGCGACGACTTCTGGCTGATGTGCGCCTACGACGTATCCAAGCTGCCGGGTGACACCGTCGCCGCCGGGATGGCGCACCACCCACATATCGTTCGCAACGGTACCCGCCGAACCAGCGACACGTTCCGGGCTCCACAACACGATTCGACGCTCGGCGCGCCGATGGATCCACCGCCGGAAAACACGCAAAACTGCACGCTCGTTCCCGTCGGCGAGGTCCGCCGTTCGGTCGACCGCTTCCTCGGGTCGGCGGGATTCAGCGACGTGCAGCGGTACGACTTCGTGCTCGCCGTCAGCGAGGTGATCTCCAACAGCTTGCAGTACGGCGGAGGCATCGGCGACTACACCATGTGGATCGACGACGACGTGGCCATCTTCGAATCGTCGGATCGGGGTGTCATCACCGACCCGCTGCTGGGGTTGCGGCGCCCATCGGCATCGTCGAGCGGGGGCCGCGGTCTGTGGCTGGCCAACCATCTGTGCGACCTGGTCCAACTGCGCTCGACGTCAGCGGGCTCGAGGGTGCGCATGCACATGCGCCGCAGGCCCTGATCAGCGAAAGTTGGGCATGACCTGGCTGGCGAAGAGTTCCATCGTCTCCAGGTTGGGGTAGTCCGGGCACCATGGGATGAAGCCCGTGCAGCCGAGGTCGACGTAGGTCTGGATCTTGTCGCACACCTGTTCCGGCGTGCCGACCAGGTTTGACCCGCGCCACGCGTCGAATGGTTCGGACCACAGGCTACGCGTGCCCGCGGCAATGATCTCGGCCTCGGTTTGGCGGATGAACACCTCGGGCGACCAGGTCTTGCCAATCTCGGCCTCGTCACGGCCGACGGCTGCACAATGGCCCTTGAGCACCTCACGCTTGTGTGTCCACTCCTGCGGCGAACCTCCGAAGTTGCTGTAATCGGCATGCTTGGCGACGACTCGTAACGTCAGCTGCTCGCCTCCACCGCCAATCCAGATCGGTGGATGCGGCGTTTGCAGCGGCTTGGGATCGCAGTTGGCGCGCGACATCTTGTAGTACTTGCCGTCATAGGTGGTCTCGGGCTGGGTCCACATGCTGCGCACGATCTCGACGCTCTCGTTGAGCATCCCGATGCGGTCCTTTGGCTTCGGGAACTCGAACCCGTAGCCGCGGTACTCGTTTTCGTACCAGCCGGCGCCGATCCCCCAATCGAGGCGACCACCACTGATCACATCGACCGTCGCGGTGATCTTGGCCAACACACCTGGATTGCGGTAGCTGTTGCACCCGACCATCTGGCCGAGCCGGACTCGCGAGGTGCGCTGGCTGATCGCAGCGATGGTGGTCCAGCACTCGAACACCGCCTCGTGCGCTGGGCGGGGCACGTTGTGGAAGTGGTCGTACACCCAGATCGAGTCGTAGCCGAGTTCGTCGGCGCGGACCGCGATCTCGACGGCCTTGTCCCACTTGGCGGCGGCACCGTCGATGCTCGACAGCTCCATCTTCCAACCCTGCGGCATGAACATGCCGAACACCATGTTGCTCATCGCCGCACTGTATCGACGCCGCCACCGGTTGATACGGCCCGCCCGGCTGGTACATGGCCCAGAAGTGTTGCGTAGGTTGAGGCCGTGGAACTCTCTGTAGCCGACATCCATGAGGCCATCGCCGCCTCGCGGCCCGACGAGATCTGTCTCGTGTTCGGTGACCGCCGGCTCACCTGGGCCGACGTGACAACGCGCACACGTCGGTTGGCGAACCACCTGGTGGCCGAGGGGCTCGGTGTGCGCACCGAGCGGCACGCACTCGCCGGCCACGAGTCGGGCCAGTCGCACCTGGCGATCTACCTCCACAACGGCAACGAGTACCTCGAGACGATGCTCGGCGCATTCAAAGCCCGGGTTGCCCCGTTCAACGTGAACTACCGCTACGTGGCCGAAGAGCTGCAGTACCTGCTGACCGACTCGGGGGCCGAAGCGATCGTGGTGCACAGCCAGTTCGCTCCGACCCTGGCCGAGGTGCTGCCGCAGCTGCCGCTGTTGCGAGTGGTGATCCAGGTGCCTGACGAATCCGGCCACGATTTACTCCCCGGAGCGGTGTGGTACGAGGATGCGCTCGCCGCCGCCTCGGCGGAGCGACCGGCGCTGCAGTGGAGCCCCGACGATCTGTACATCCTGTACACCGGTGGCACCACGGGCATGCCCAAAGGCGTGCTGTGGCGAAACGGCGATGCCAACGTCGAGTGCTTTGGCGGGTCACGTTCGGCAACGCTGGAGCAGGCGGTCGGGGAGGCAACGTTGGGGCTGAAGGCCCTGCTGGCACCGCCGTTCATGCATGGTGCCGGGCACTGGATGAGCTTTCGTACGTGGAACACCGGCGGCACCGTCTATGTCCAATCGGTCCCGCAGCGACTCGACCCGGCCGACATCTGGGGTCTCGTCGAACGCGAGCGGCTGCACTTCGTGCTGATCGTCGGGGACGCGTTTGCCAGGCCGCTCCTCGATGAACTCGACCACCGGAACTACGACCTGTCATCACTCACCGTATTGCTCTCGGGTGGCGCTCCCCTGTCGGCACCCCTGAAGCAGGAGTTCCTCACTCATCTGCCGACGCTGATGATCGTCGATGGGCTCGGTTCGTCCGAGGCTGGCGGACAGGTTTCGCATGTATCCACCGGAGCGAATGCCACGACCGGAACGTTCCCGATCACCCCGGGCAACCACGTGTTGACCGAGTTGGTGGACCGCGAACTCGAACCGGGAAGCGACGAGATCGGCTGGCTGGCCAAGAGTGGCCGGCTGGCGCTCGGTTACCTTGGCGACTCCGCCAAGACCGCCCGTACCTACCCCGTCATCGACGGGGTTCGCTACGCCGTGCCGGGCGACCGGGCGCGCCTGCGCAGCGACGGGATCATCGAGTTGCACGGCCGCGATTCCGTGACGATCAACTCGGGGGGCGAGAAGATCTTCGCGGAGGAAGTCGAAGCGGCACTGAAAGCCCACCCCGGCGTGTACGACTGCGTGGTCGCCGGCCGACCGAGCCACCGGTGGGGCAACGAAGTGGTCGCCGTGGTGCGGGTGCGCGTCGGTCACGACGTGGACGAACACGCGTTGCTGGCCGAGGCGCAGCGTCACGTCGCCCGCTACAAGCTGCCGAAGGCGTTCGTGTTCGTCGACGAGATCATCCGCTCGCCATCAGGCAAGGCCGACTACCGGTGGGCCAAACAGGTGGTCGCCGGGCTCCAGTAGCCTGCCGGTCGTGAGCGAACGACCCTGGGACACCACGGACCTTCCCGAGGGTGCCGATAAGGTCGTTGCGGTCCGGCAGATGTTCGACGCGATCGCACCTCGCTACGACCTCGTCAACCGGATCATGACCTTCCGCCTCGATGTTCGCTGGAGGCGCAAAGCCGTGCGGATGCTGGGACTGTCGGCTGGGAGCACCGTGTTGGACCTGGCCAGTGGTACCGGTGACCTGTGCATTGATCTGCGTCGCGCCGGGCACCATCCGCTGTCGGCCGACTTGAGCTTCGGGATGCTCAGCGCCGACCGCAGCGGCGCCCCGCGCGTACAGACCGACATCTTGGTGCTACCGGTTCCTGACCGAGCCGTCGACGGGGTGACGTGCGGGTTTGCGCTCCGCAACCTGGTCGATCTGCCCACGTTTTTCGCCGAGCTGGGCAGGGTGGTTCGGCCCGGTGGTCGCATCGCCCTGCTCGACGTAGGCATCCCCCACAACCGGTTGATCCGCTGGGGCAATGGCATCTACTTCGGCAAGATCGTCCCCAAGATCGGAGCGTTGCTCAGCGATGGCGCGGCCTACCGCTACCTACCCAAGAGCGTCGCCTACCTTCCGAGCCGCGAGCAGATGTTGCACGACCTCCGCACGGCCGGTTTCGGCGACGCCGAACACCACCAACTCTCAGGCGGCCTCACGCAACTGATGATCGGCACGCGCCGCTGATGCAGGGCACGCGCCGCTGAACATGCGCGCTGTCACTGTCGCGCTCGATTCGCCGATCGACCTCAACGACGTTGCCGCTGGCGACGGGTACCTGTTTGTGCGC
The DNA here is from genome assembly GCA_031419375.1 of Acidimicrobiaceae bacterium. Taxonomy (GTDB): domain Bacteria; phylum Actinomycetota; class Acidimicrobiia; order Acidimicrobiales; family Ilumatobacteraceae; genus VFMC01. Next base: position 1,161 of record JANOKQ010000039.1, on the reverse strand, counting down.
GACGGTGTGGGCGTCGCCGGGCGTGCCGTCGCGGCGCGGGTGGCCGATCACGAAGCCGTGGCGGTGCTTGCTGCGATCGAGCACCGCGACGAAGTCGGCGGCCGTTCGCCGATCGCCGTCGGGTGCATCCCGTTCCGCCCGGGCGACCCGGCCACGCTGGTGATCCCGGCGCTCCTCGTCGGCAAAGCCGCCGACGGCACGCAGTGGGTGACGCGCATCTATGGCGGCGACGACGAGCCACCAGAGTTGGTCGGCGCGCAACGACCCGCACCGCGTGCGCAGCGCTTCACGGTCGAGCCGATCGGCAACGTCGAGCAGTACCTGGCTGCGGTGGCCGCAGCGCGCGATGCTGTTCGTCGGGCAACACTTGCGAAGGCGGTCATCGCCCGCGAAATCGCCGTGTGCAGCGATGAGCCGATCGATGTGCATGCCGTGCTGTTGCGCCTGCGGGCTTCGTTTGGATCGAGCTACCGCTACTCGATCGACGGGCTCATCGGTGCTTCACCGGAGCTGTTGATCTCGGTGGACGACACGACGGTACGGTCGCACCCGCTTGCTGGCACCGCTCCCCGTACGGGCGACCCCGACACCGACGCACGCCTCGCCCGCGAGTTGATGGCCAGCGCCAAGAACCAGATCGAGCATCGGGTCGTGATCGACGCGATCCACGACACGTTGTTGCCGTGGTGCAGTTACCTCGACTGGGCGCCGGAACCATCTATCGTGGCGGTCGCCAACGTGCAGCACCTCGGCACCGAGATCGAGGGGATGCTCAGCGAGCCCAGGCCGGGGGTGCTCGATCTGGTCAGGGCGCTCTCGCCGACACCGGCACTCGGTGGGGCGCCACGTGACGAAGCGCTCGCGTTGATCGAGTCGGTGGAGGGCTTCGAGCGGGGCCGTTACGGCGGTGCAGTCGGCTGGACCGATGCGAACGGCGACGGAACCTGGGCCGTGGCGATCCGCTGCGCCGAGTTCGACCCCGATCGGCGCCGCGCCCGGCTGGTTGCTGGCGGCGGCATCGTTGCCGAGAGCGAGCCGCTCGCCGAGCTTGCCGAAACCCAGGCCAAGCTGCAGGCGATGCTGTCGGCGATCATCAGGCCCTGAGGCCGGACACCACCGCATCGTTCAGCGCACGGTGCACCGCGACGTTGGCCGTGCGGG
>JANOKQ010000038.1:0-5422 GCA_031419375.1 Acidimicrobiaceae bacterium | reverse complement strand
TGCTACAGGTGTACGCCCAAAGCTGGGACCACGTGCAGCACCAGCTACGCGGCTTCGACATCGCCGAAGCCCTTGGCGGACGGGTGCTGGCGCTCACCCTGCCCGACACGTTCCGGTTGCGGCTCAACTTCACCAGCGGATTCATTCTCGACATCCTTCACGGGTGGGACCAGCTGATGGCGCTGCCGGTGGAGGAGAAGTTGCGTCAACTGCGCGACCCGGACATCCGGGCCGAATGGGACCGCCTGGCGCAGAGTACCGAAGGCACCACTCGGGCGATTGGCAACTGGGCCGCGTACTGGATCCTGGAAACCTTCAGCGACGAATGGAAGCCGTATCAGGGACGCCTGATCGGCGACATCGCCCGCGAGATCGGCCGTTCGCCATGGGACACGCTGGCCGACATCGTGATCGCCGACAATCTGCGTACCGTGATCGCCAACCAAGACCGCGGTCAAGACGACGCCACCTGGCAGCGCCGGGTGGAGGTGTGGCGAGACCCGCGGGCGATCGTCGGGGCCAGCGACGCGGGCGCACACCTCGACATGATCGACAGCTTCAGCTACTGCACCACCATGCTGGCCAGGGCGGTACGCGAGCGCGACATGATGCCGCTCGAGGAAGCCGTGCACCACCTGACCGCCCGCCCAGCAGCGCTGTACGGGCTGATCGACCGGGGCCAGCTGACTCCTGGTTACCTGGCCGATATCACCATCATCGATCCGGCCACGATCGGCCCCGGCGAGGTCTCGACCCGCTTCGATCTCCCGGGTGGTGCGGGACGTGTGTACGGCGAGGGGGTCGGTGTGGAACACGTGATCGTCAACGGTGTCCGCTGCGTCGACCACGGCACCCTCCTCGATGCCCGGCCCGGAACCTTGCTGCGCAGCGGCCGCGACACCAGCACCGTCACCGCCCGCTGACGGGTCTGCGCCGGTTGGATTAGGCGCTGGTGAAAAGCGCTGCGTCGGCGGTGGGGGAGTACGTGGTCAGGTCGATCACGACATCCCCGCCAGCGAAATGCGTGATCACCCCGTTGTCGAGCACGCAGTACACCTTGGTGCCGCCGCTGACCGGTACATCGACGCACGTGGTGATCACGCCGGCCACCTCCAGCGTCGACGCAGTGGTCGAGCCGATCTTGGCCATCGCATCGCGGCGGAGCCGCTTGGCCAGCGCGCCGAATGCGAAGTCGGGTGTGACGCCGGTGTTGCTCACTGCGGCGGCGTCGATGCTGTCGGTACAGATTGTCTCAATGGCGTGGCAGGTGCTTGCTGTGGCGCCATCGATGCGGTAGATGATGTCGCCGATCGAGACGGTTCGCCGGGTGGGGCTTCCGCCTTGCACCACGCTGATCGCCGTCGTCGTCCCGTTGAACGTGGCGACGGCGGTGAACTCCGCGGTGAACTCGGCGCTCGATACCTGGTCGAGGCGGGCCAGGACAGCGTCGATTGCCGCGTCGCCGGTGGTGACCCCTGCAGCGGTTGCCGTGGCGGTGGCCTCGAAGCTCGGCCGATCACCGAGAGCACAACCCGCCACGCTCGCTGCGGCCAGGGCGATCAGCGCGACCGCCTGCACCACCTGTGGCAGCGCTGTCAGAGTCCGTTGGATCGGCAGCCTTCGTTGGTCAGTATGCGGGGTGGCCATCGACGACGAGCGTACGGTCAACCGCCCGCCCCGGCGCGGTCACCACGGGATCACGCGGGAACGAGACCCGCATGATCGACCCTGCCGATCGACGCGGTGTCACCGTTGCCGTGCATGATCAACGCCGAGGTCGGCCCGAACAGATCGGTGCGTTCGGGGGCGACGAACGGGATCCTCGACAGCGCATCGGCCCACGCTGCGGTGGAGGCGATCACGCAGACCCCGACCACCGAGGTGCCTGCCGGCCCACCGGCCGTTGGGTGAACGAGGTCGTGGACTGCGCGTCCGCCGAGACGCCAGCGGCGTCGCAGCGTAGTGCTGGTTGCGACTCCGCCGCCGATCAGTTCGATGGTGGTGAACGGCTGGTCGGTGCGCGGGTCTTCGATCTCGATTCGCCACCGGTCGCCGTTGGCTGGTTCGCCCACCACTCGAGCGCTCCCACCGATGTTGATGAGGGCACCGCGGGCGCCCCGGTCGATCAGTTCGGTGGCGACGAGATCGGCAGCGAGCCCTTTGGCGATCCCGCTGAGGTCGAAGCGCACACCACGGGGGAACTGCACGTCGCCAGTGGTGGCGTCGGTCATCACCCCCGCGCATCCGGCCCCCGCGATGAGCGCGCCGCCGGCGTCAAGGTTGTGGTTGCGGGCAGCGTCGCCCGTGTCGCGGTGCCCCGATCGCAGCATTGACTCGTGAGTCGTTGGATCGAAGTACCCCAACGTGTAGGTCCACGCCGTACATGCGGAACGTACCGCGGCGACGGTGTCGGGCGAGACCACCACCGCATTACCGTTGGCGTTGTTGAGCGCGCTGATCTCCGATGTCGGCAGCGACCGGCTCCACCGCTGCTCCAGCTGGGCGATCCGGTTGTGGGCGTAGGCGAGGGCGCCGTCGTCGCCACCCACCACGGTCACGGTGACGTCGGCGCTCATCGCCCGGAATCCCAGCTGCTGGTTTGTCATCCGTCCCCCTGCGCTGTCGTGGCCTGTGCTGTCGTAACCGGTGTTGTCGTGGCCGGATCGGGCTCGGTCGAGGCCGGGGGCACGGTGATCGGTGCCGTTTCGACCGGTGTGAGGGTGGTCGATGGGCCGGCGACGAGGCGCGGTTCGGTGACAAGCGGAGCCTGCGATCGCGGCACCCGAACCGCTGGTTCGGCAACGAGCGGGGGTGCGCCCGCCGGTACGAGCGTGGACGACGTCGACGCGCTGTCCGCCGCGGGATCGTCAGTGGCCGACTCGTCAGTGGGCGTCGCGTCAGCGGGTTGGGGACGTGGAGTTTGGGAGGCCTGCGCAGTTGGTCGAGCAGGGCTCGTTGCCGGACCCGAGGCTGGCGCCGGGGGTGCAGGCGCGGACAGTGGCGTGGCAGGCGTCGGCGACCCGCCGGTACGGTCCGGCACTCGTCGCATGGCCGTCGTGGCAGTCGTTGCGCCGTCGCTGCTGGCGCGAGTGCGTCGACGGGGGATCTCAGTGGCGCGTGGCGCATCGCGATCGATGCTCGCCGCAGGGCGGGCACCCGGCACGACGCCACCAGCAACGGTGGCGGTCTCGACCGACGCGCCGACCACGACCAGCCCTGCGCCGTCGGTGTCGCTCACGGCAATTCCTCCGGCGGGTCCACGTTGGGCGCCGACAGCCACCACGGCGCTGGTGAGGATGACCGCGAGAGCGAAACCGGCTGCCGCTAGCTGTCGTGCGAATCGTCGATTCATGCCTGCACCACGTCTTCCTGGGAGCATTCGCAACGGAGATCTTCGGCGGCGGATCACCCACAGGGGGAGAGCCGGTTGCTATGTCGTCGAAACATTCATCGGCAGGTCGTTAACCTTTCTCCAGTGATTCGTTTGGACGCGGCCTCTGTGCTGCTGCAATGGGCCGTCGGCGGTTTGTTCTTTTTGTGGTTCACCACTCGGCGGCGCGTGCTCGGGGTGGGGTACGGGTGGCTGCTGCGGGGCACCTACCTGTTGATGGCCGGCGGGGCGTTCGCGTGCGGGGCCGCGTTCGGCTTCGTCCCCGTTCGAGATCTCGCCGCGCTCGCGGTAGCCGCGAGTGCCCTGGTGGTGCTCGCTGTTTCGGTGGTCACCCGCCGGGCGGGGGTGTCGGGGGCTGAAGCCGAACACGACCGCCGCAGCGCGCGGGTCGCCGAGATGACCGGAATCGAGCGAGCCGGCACGGTTGCCACTGCCGAGGCTCACCGCACCGCTACCAGCGCCCGAGAGTTCGACCCCCGTCTCGATCTCGTCGCTCCCATTGTCGGCCTGGTCGGCCTGATCGCCGCAGGACTCGACGCAGTCGGTTCCGCGGCGACCGGAGGTGAGACGCTGGTGTCGCTGCTACGCACCGTGGCCGGTGCCGCCTTCCTCGGTGCGGTCACCGACGCGATGCTGCTCGGGCACTGGTACCTGGTACAGCCCGGGTTACCCCGCCGTCACCTGCTCGAACTGGTTCGTGCCCTCGGGGTGGTGTGGCCGCTGGAGGTGGTGTCGCTGCTGCTGCCCGTCGGCATGTTTTCAGTGTGGTCTGGTGCCGTCGACGACGGCTGGGGCGGAACGCTCGGCTGGTTCTGGGGCGCCTGCGCGATTTCCACCCTCGTGCTCGTTTTCGTCACCAGGGCGGCGCTGCGCGAGCGGTACTACTCGGCGGTGATGGCCGCCACCGGGCTGCTCTACCTGGCCATCCTCACCGCGTTCGGCACCGACCTCGTCGCCCGCGCCGTCCTCGCCGGCTGACCCGACCGCTGACCCGACCGACGCCCCGACGCCGGGTTCTGTTTGTTTTCGCTCCGATCGGGCAAACTGTGAACATGCCGAGGCCTGTGTGGAGTGGAACGATCAGTTTCGGGCTCATCGCGATCCCGATCAAGCTGTTTCATGGGGTGAGCAAGAAGAGCATCTCGTTCAACCAACTGGACGAGCGGACAATGAGTCGGATCAAGCTCAAGAAGGTGTCGGCCGACTCCGGCGACGAGGTGCCCGACGAGAACATCGTGCGCGGTTTCGAGATCACCAAGGGCCGCTACGTGGTGGTCGATCACGACGAGCTCGAACCGTTCATCCCCTCGGCCACCAAGAGCATCGACCTCGAGGAGTTCGTCGACCTCACCGAGATCGACCCGGTCTACTTCGACACGCCCTACATCATCGCCCCCGACAAGACCCCGAAGCCGTACGTGCTGCTGGCCAAGGCGATGGAGGAGGCCGGCAAGGTGGCGATCGGGCGGTTCGTGATGCGCAACAAGCAGTACGTGGCGGCCATTCGCGCCGTCGACGGCACGCTGCTGATGTCGACGATGGTGTTCGCCGACGAGGTGGTCGCGGTCGACACGATCGACGAACTCGACAAGCTGGCCGACATCGAGGTGAGCGCCAAGGAAGTGAAGATGGCCGAAGCGTTGGTGGAATCACTGTCGGCCGAGTTCGAGCCGGGCAAGTACCGCGACGAGTACCGCGAAAGTGTGCTCGACCTGATCGAGCGCAAGGCTGCTGGTGAGGAGTTCGAGCTGCCCGCGCCGGCCGCCGAAGCGCCGAAGGTGATCGACTTGATGGCTGCGCTGGAAGCAAGCGTGAAAGCGGCCAAGGCGGCCCGCCAGCGTCATCCTGCCGGTGGTCCGAACGAGGACACCGAGCTGGGTTCGCCAGCCACAGCCAAGACGGCCGAAAAGTCCAAGCGGGTCCGTAAGTCGGCGTGAGCGGCCCGGCCACCACTGTTTCGGTTGGCGGACGTGACCTGAAGCTGACCAACCTCGACAAGGTGCTCTACCCCGGCAGCGACGACGCGGCGGC
>JANOKQ010000037.1:0-3090 GCA_031419375.1 Acidimicrobiaceae bacterium | reverse complement strand
AGAGCATCGAGGGTGTGCGATGATTGCATCGAAATGGTGTCCTCCGACTCAGGGCCGATGACCGGCTTCGCAACCGACATTCTCCCAGGTCAGGACAACTTTTACGCGGATACTCAAACCCGCCCCGCTGAAGCTCACCGGTGGATCAGGGCTAAGACTAGGAGGCTCTGGTGAGACGTTTGATCGTGACCGAGTTCATCTCGCTTGACGGTGTAATGGAGGCCCCCGGCGGTGAGCCGGGCTACGCGCATACGGGTTGGGTGGCTGATCTGTTCAGCGACGAACTCGGCCAGTACAAGCTGGCCGAGCAGTTGGCGGCCGACACGTTGCTCATCGGCCGCGTCACCTACGAGTCGTTCTACGGTGCATGGCCCGAGAGCGACGGGCCGATGGCGGACAAGATCAACACCATGGACAAGGTCGTCGTGTCGAGCACCCTCAGCTCGTCGGAGTGGACGAACACCACCGTGATCGATGGCGATGCGATGGCGCGCGTCGCGGCGCTGAAGGCCGGTGACGGAGGGCCGATCCTGGTCGCGGGCAGTCGCACGTTGGCCCAGGCGCTGCTCGCCGCGGGGCTCGTCGATGAGCTGCACCTGCAGGTGTTCCCGTTGGTGCTCGGCAGCGGTCGACGACTCTACGGTGAGTCGCCCGACAAGATCGCGCTCGAACTCGTCGAGTCGGTGGCGATCACGGGCGGAGTAATGCTGCAGACCTACCGACAGAAGTCGTAGGCAAATCCGGCCGGGGCGTGGTTCTCGCGGTCCGTTGAACCTCCTGGCGGGTGTTCGACGATGGCCGCGCTGGCACGACGCGCCCCGGTCACGGACGCCCGACCGAACACCCACGCGCGGCGGGTCGGCGGGGGTACGGCGGGGCGTTCGTGTCTAATGTGCGTCGTGGTGGCGCGTCCTGGTCACGGACGGGGTTCGGCGGGGGTCCGCTGGGGCGTTCGTGTCCAACGTGCGTCGTGGTGGCGCGTCCTGGTCACGGACGGGGTTTGGCCGGGTCGGCGATGCAGGGCCCCGTTCTGGTCACGTAGATCGGGCTCAGGGGCGGGAGCGCGTGACCGGAACGAGTTCTGGAGCGTCACCGGTACTCTCGGGGCATGACGCCATCAACGTTCGAGCCGCACATTGGCACCCCGTTCGCGATCACCGTCGATGCCGCCACGACGATCTCGGCTGTGCTGTCGAGCGTGACCCGCCATGCGCCGCGTTCGCACGGTGAACGCACGGAGCCGTTCTCATTGGTGTTCACCGTCAGCGCGGGAGGAGGTGCGCTTGCGCAGGCAACGTATTCGCTCGACCATTCCGAGCTCGGTGTGATGAGCGTGTTCCTTGTGCCGATCAAGCCCGAACCCAGCGGTGCGCAGTGTTACGAGGCGGTGTTCAACTGAGGTCGGCTTGACCGGACGCCCGCTCCATCCGCAGGTACACCTCGTTGGCGGAGACGCGGCGGAAACCGAGCCGGTCGTAGAGCCGTGCTGCGGGGTTCCATAGCTCGACGTGTAACGACACGGTCAAGCCGTCGCGTGTCGCGTCGTCGAGGATGCGGCGAATCAGTTCCGTCCCGATGCCCGCTCCCCGATGCTGCGGTAGCAGCGCAACGTCGATGATCCGCAGCTCGTCGTCGTCGAGTCGTGTCACGTACAGCCGGCCGATCGGAGCACCGTCGAGGGTGACGAGCGAGAACGACGCCGCCGGGTAGTTCTCGCGGTAGGCGATGTCTTGGGCGTGGAACTGCTGCGTCAAGAACGCATTCGTCTGCTCGTCGCTCCAGCCGGTCGCAGCGAGCTCGTCGACGCGGGTGCTTGCGTAGACCGCGAACAGGAACGGTTTGTCGTCGTCGGTGCGCTCGCGCAGGCCGATGCCGGTCACTGCCGGATCGTTCCGGTCACGTGGATCCGGCCCAGCGGCGGGAACGCGTGACCAGAACGAGGGTTTCGGTCAGACCGCTTCGACGGAGACGACGATCGATGCCATCTTGGACCATGTCGGATCATCGACAGAGGGTAGCGAGACAGGATTGAGCCACGCGCCATCGTTGAGCCCGAGCAGGTAGATCCCCTGGCGCAACTGCGGCAGCCCGCTCGGGTTGATCCGCCCGCTGGTGAACACCGTGGTGGCTGCAGGTCGTGGTGGCGCGGTCGAGGTCGGCGTCGCGTCGAGGCTGAAGCCGACCCGCAACCAGCGCGCCGCGCCGACGACGAATCGACTGCGACCCGACGCCATGTCGGGGGTGGTGCCTGACTGAGAGTTGCAATAGTCGGCGTCGGGCTCGTAGGTCAGGTCCGTGCCGGCGTTGGTGATTGCCACGGTGCCATTGCTCGGCTGCTGGACGCTGCCGATCGACTTGGGTCCGCCAATTCACATCAGTGTCGTTGGCGAGCACACTGATGCTGGTTGCCATCGCGTCCTCCAGCACTGTGCCGGAATCGGCAACTGCGGCTGGGGTGTGGGGCACGCAGATGACGGTCACGCTGACGGTTGCGCTGACTCCACCCTTGAGGGTGTAGGTGAACGTGTCGGTCCCGCAGTAGTTCGCCACCGGGCGGTACGTGACCCCCATGCGGGCCCCAGTGTCTGCCCCGGCCCGATCTGGCCGCCGCCAAGGGCGAGGTCGTCGGTGGTGGTGTGGCCGGGGCGGGTATCGAGCAGCTGGGTCGGCACGAGCGACATGTACCGGCTTCCATCGAGTGGCGCAGCCTCGGGGCGGATGCCGGAGGCGGGACCGGAGTCGGCCCCGCCGGTGTGGCGGCCCCAAAGGCCGCGGCGGTGATTAGCAGTGCGAACGCGCCTGCGTGCTCGCCCCGTTCTGGTCACGTGAAACGGGCGTAGCGGCGGGAACGCGTGACCAGAACGAGTTCTCGGCAGGTCTGGCAATATTCGGGGTGATGAGCCTGGCCGCGGACGGGGTTCGGCGGGGTTCGGCGCTGGTTCCGGGTGCGTCCGTGTCCAACGTGCGCCGTGGTAGCGCATGGTGGCCACGGCCAGCGTAACGAAGCGATCGGGTAGCGCCATTCGGCGGCGAGGCGGCGAGGCAGCGATCGGGGGCGGGGAGTCGTCCCCAGTCCCGCCGTCGTCGGAA
>JANOKQ010000036.1:0-7715 GCA_031419375.1 Acidimicrobiaceae bacterium | reverse complement strand
TACCCAGCTTCGGCATTGTCAGCGAGGTGCTGCCGGTGTTCAGCCGAAAACCGTTGTTCGGCTACCGCTTTGTGGTGTTTTCGGGCGCGGCGATCGGGTTCCTTGGTTGGGGCGTGTGGGCCCACCACATGTTTGCCAGTGGCCTCGGGCCGGTCAGCGTTGCGGTGTTCGCGATGTCCACCATGCTCATTGCCATCCCCACCGGCGTCAAGATCGTCAACTGGACGCTCACCATGTGGGGCGGCAAGTTGCACTTCACCACGGCGATGCTGTTCGCCATTGGATTGGTGGTCGAGTTCACCATCGGCGGACTGTCGGGGGTAACCCACGCGATCAGCCCGAGCGACACCCAACAGACCGACACGTACTACATCGTCGCCCACTTCCACTACGTGTTGTTCGGCGGCGCGGTGTTCGGCATCTTCGCCGGCTTCTACTACTGGTGGCCGAAGATATTCGGCAAGCTGCTCAACGAGAAGCTGGGCAAGTGGAATTTCTGGCTGATGATCATCGGCATGAACCTGACCTTCGGCCCGATGCACATCATCGGCCTGCAGGGACAGCCGCGGCGGATGATGAACTGGACCGAGGCCCGCGCCGGGGAGGGGTTCTTCAACCTCGGCTTCTGGAACCGGGTCTCCTCGGTCGGTTCGTTCATCTTGGCCATCGGCGTGTTGCTGTTCTTGATCAACGTCGTCTACACCCACAAGAGCTCCAAGGTCGGCAAGGCCCCGCTCGACCCGTGGGATGCGCGCAGCCTCGAGTGGATGACCACCAGCCCGCCCAAGGAGCACAACTTCGACGTCATTCCCACCGTGCATTCGCTCGACGAGTTCTTCCACCGCAAGTACGAAGAGAACGAAGCGACCGGTGAGGTCACCAAGGTCACCACGGCCGAGGAGATCATGGCCGAGCAGGAGGCCAATGCCGATAAGCACATCCACATGCCGTCGCCGTCGTACTGGCCGATCATCCTGGCGATCGCCTTGCCGATCATGGGCTACGGCGTCATCTACTCCCCCATCCTCATCGTCGTCGGCGGGCTGATCCTGTTGTTCGCCGCGTTCGCCTGGACGCTGGAACCGTCGGTGGCCGACGACACCGATTACGAAGCGCCGTCTGATCCTGACGGTCCGAGCAAGGAGCTGGCCACCGTTGGCTGATCTCGCAGTCCATTCCCCCGACACGCCTCACGACACCGACGCCGTCGTTCACAGCGAAGCCGTTCACAGCGAAGCCGGTCACGACGCGCATGCCACCTCCACGGGGCTGAGCAACAACAAGATGGCCATGTGGCTGTTTCTTGGCAGCGAGTGCTTGCTGTTCGGCGGACTGATCTCCACCTACATGCTGTACCGCGGCCGCCACACCGCCAACCTCGGACCCGCCCAGGTGTACGACATCCCGTTCACCTCGATCAGCAGCTTCGTGTTGTTGATGAGCTCGCTCACGATGGTGCTCGCGGTCAGCTCGGCGGTGCGCAACGACGATCGCCGTACCAACTTGTGGATCGCTGTCACAGCGCTGCTCGGGGCCACCTTCGTCGGTGGGCAGGTGTACGAATTCACCTCGTTCTACGACGAGGGTCTCGGGTTCACCACCAGCTTGTTCAGCTCCAGCTTCTACACCCTCACCGGGTTCCACGGGGTGCATGTCAGTCTCGGGATCATCATGTTGATGGCGCTCGTTGGCATCAACAAGCGGGGTCGAATCCCCGGCAAGAAGGCCGAGGTTGTCGAGCTGGTCGGCCTGTACTGGCACTTCGTCGACATCGTGTGGATCGTCATCTTCACCCTCGTCTACCTGATCCCGTCGTGAGCGAGGGGCACACCATGAGCACCGCAACCACCGGCCAGACGGACCACAGCGACCACACCGGTCACGGCAACGAGTCCGGCCACGCCGAACACAAGTCTGACGCGTACTACATCAAGGTCGCGCTCATCTTGGCCGCGCTCACCGCGCTGGAGACATCCACGTACTGGGTCGATCTAGGTCCGCTGTTCATGCCCGCGCTGCTGATCATGATGACGATCAAGTTCGTGATGGTGGTGTCGTTGTTCATGCACCTCAAGTTCGATAACAAGATCTTCAGCTACTTGTTCTACTCGGGCCTGCTGCTGGCCATCGGCGTGTACGTCGCCGCGCTCGCCACCTTCCGCTTCTTCGGCTCGGGCTGACGGTTCCGGCTCCGATCTCGTGATGCTCGCCTCGACCGTTCCGGTGGTGAACCCGTGGCAGTTCCAGGCGCACCCCGAGGTGTGGTTACTGATCGCGTTCTTGGTTGGCGCGTACGTGTACATGGTGCGCGTCATCGGTCCGCACGCAGTTGGTCCCGGTGAACGTCCGGTCAACGCGCAGCAGGTGGCGTGCTTCGCCGGTGGTGTCGGGCTGTTGTGGATGGGTTCCGATTGGCCGGTGCACGACATCGGCGAGGACTACCTCTACTCGGTCCACATGTTCCAGCACATGGTGTTCAGCTACTTCGTGCCGCCGCTGCTGTTGATGTCGCTCCCGGCATGGATGGCGCGCACTCTCCTCGGCACCGGGCGCGGCTTCCGGGCGGGTGCGTGGCTGAGCAAGCCGGTGATCGCCGGAGTGTCGTTCAACCTGCTGGTCATGGTCACCCACATCCCCGTCGTGGTCAACGCCTCCACCACCAACGGTGGCCTGCACTACGGACTGCACGCCATGGTGGTGACCCTGGCGCTGCTGATGTGGGTGCCCGTCGTGGGGCCGATCAAGGAATGGCAGATGGGTCCAGGCGGCAAGTGCATCTATCTGTTCTTGATGAGCGTGGTACCGACCGTACCGGCCGGCTGGCTCACGTTCGCCGAAGGCGCGGTGTACAAACACTACGACCAGCCGTGGCGGGTGTGGGGCGTGAACGTCACCGACGATCAACAGATCGCCGGAGCGATCATGAAGATTGGTGGTGCCTCGTACCTGTGGGCGATCACGATCTACTTGTTCTTCAAGCGCTTCGGAGCAGGCTTCGAGATGGAGAACACCTACGTCCGCACCAAAGTGGCGGACCCGGTACCCGTGCCCGACGCGGCCCTAGCTGGCGAGCCACATGCTGGCGAGCCGGAGCTCACGTACGAGCAGGTGACGGCGGCGTTCGAACGGAGCGGCCCGCCGCTACAGGAATCGGAACAATCGACGCGCGACTAGCGGTGCAGCCACCGCCCAGGCGGCCAGAACCACCCACGATTCACCGGCCCGGGTACTGGCCCCGCCGAGGCTGTCGCGGATGACCTCGGCGAGCGCTCCCGATGGCAGCACCTCGGCGACAGCGCGGAGCGCGGCGGGCAGTTCGGCGACCGGGATCACCATTCCGCCGAGCAGCAACAACACGAGGTACAGCGCGTTGACAGCGGCAAGATTGATCTCACCACGAAGGCGGCCGGCCATCGCCAGCCCGATGCCGGCGAAGGCCATGCTGGCCAACACGACTGCCGCTAATGCCAGCGGCCACCGGTTGCCTCCCGGTTCCCACCCGAGCGCGAGCGCGACCGGCACCAGGACCGCGAACTGCACCACTTCGATCACCAGAACCGAGACGATCTTGGCGACTATCAGCCGACTACGCCCGAGCGGTGTGGCGCCGAGCCGCTTGAGCACCTGATACGAGCGTTCGAAGCCGGTGGCAATACCGAGGCTGACCATTGCGGTGCTCATCACCGCCAACGCGAACACACCGGGGGCGAGGAAGTCGACGGCATCGTCGGTGCCCGTCGGCAACACATCGACGACACTGAAGAAGACCAACAGCACGACCGGGATGACCAGGGTGAGCAGCAGTTGCTCGCCGTTGCGCGATACGAGCTGCAGCTCAGCTTGAAGTTGGGCGGTGAACCGGCTCATCCGGCGTCACCACCGGTGATCCGCCGGAACACGTCTTCGAGTCGCTGTGCACCGCTGCGCAGATCGTCCATCGGATGGCCGTGTTCGCTCAACCAGCCGGCCAAGCGGGCGATCAGCGCGGGATCGGCGGTGGCTGTGATCACGAACACGCCAGAGCCAAACTCGACGTGCCTGTCGCCGACGCGCCCGTCACCGCCTGGCCCGGCGGACCGCACGCTGTGGGCGATCGCGGCTGACAGCGCCGCAACATCGAGGTGGGCGTCGCTGCGGAACCGGATCTCGTCGTGGCCGCGGCGCAGCTCATTCAGCGGGGCATCGGCGGCAATGCGGCCGTTGGCGAAGATGATCACACGGTCGCTGATCCGTTCGGCCTCGTCGAGCTCATGGGTGGCGAGCACCACCGCACAGCCAGAGTTGGCCAGGCCGCGCACCACGGAGCGAATGGTGTCGCGTCCGCCGACGTCGACACCCGCTGTCGGTTCGTCGAGGAACGCCACCTCAGGCCGCGCCGCGAGAGCAAGCGCTAGGGAGAGCCGCTGCTTCTCGCCGCCGCTCAGCCGTCGCCAGGTCGACGCGACACGGTCACCGAGGCCAACGGTGGCGACCAGTTCGTCGGCAACCATCCCGCGGTCGTACAACGCGCAGTACTGGCGCACACATTCGCCGACCCGCGCGCCGGGGTACACGCCGCCGTCTTGGAGCATCACGCCCATGCGTTCGCTGAGGCGGGCCTGGTCCCTGGCCGGGTCGAGGCCGAGCACTCGAACGGTGCCGGCGGAGGGACGCCGAAACCCTTCGCACACCTCGATCGTGCTGGTCTTGCCGGCACCGTTCGGGCCGAGCACCGCGGTGACCTCGCCGGGTCGGGCGGTAAAGGAGATGTTGTCGACCGCCACCAGATCGCCGTAACGAACACTGAGTCCTTCCACCACCACCGACGACATCTCCTCGACCCTATTGGCAACAAGTTGTCAGAGTCCGATCAAGTTCTCGCTCCGGAGTGTCGATGAGTAGCGCATGTCGAGAATCTCGGTGGTGATCCCCGCCCACAACGAACAACGTCACCTCCCGGAGTGCCTCGACTCGGTGCGCCGGGCAGCCGCCTCGATCCACTGCGCGGTCGAGGTCGTGGTCGTCGCCAACCGGTGCACCGATTCCACAGTCGCCATCGCCGATCGCAGCGGCGCCAGGGTGGTGATCGATGAGAACCGCGCGATCGCCGCGGTGCGCAACGTCGGCGTGCGCCATTCGAGCGGGGAGATCGTCGTCACCATCGATGCCGACAGCCTCATGCACCACGATGCGCTCGGTGAGGTCGAGCGTCACCTCGCCACCGGCCGCTACATCGGCGGGGGCACGTCGTTCGTCCCCGAGCGGCGCTCGGTGGGGATCGATACCACGATGGCGCTGGTCCGGTTTGGAACGCTGGTCAGCGGGTTCGGCGGAGCGATGTACTGGTTCCGGCGTGACGACTTCGACGCCATCGGCGGCTTCGACGAGCGGATGCGGATGGCCGACGCGCTCGATTTCGCCCGGCGGCTGCGCGAGTACGGGCGGCGCTCGCAACGGCGTTTCGTGATGCTCCGCAACGTGCCCGTGGTGACGTCGTGTCGCAAGTTCGACCGGTTCGGCGATTGGCACGTGTTCGGGATGATTCGCCATCCGGGCGAGGTCAGGGCATCCATGCGCGGCACTGATCACACCTTCGCCGACCGATACTTCTACGACTTCGGGCGGTGACCGGCAGTAGTCTCTCGTCACTGTGATCGACGTCCGCCTGCTCCGCAACCAGCCCGATGAAGTGGGTGCCGCCTTGGCCCGACGAGGTAGCCCGGAGCTTGCCGGACAGCTCGAGCAGGCGGTTGCAGCCGACGTGCGGCTCCGCGAGATCGTCGCCGAACGCGACGGAATCCGTGCCCGGGTGAACGAGATGTCCAAGCAGGTCGGCGGGTTACGAAAGTCCGGCGTCACCGATCAGGCCGAGCAACTGCAAGCCCGATCGCGCGCCCTTGGCGAAGACGCACGGCTGCTCGCCGCCGAATCCGAGATGGTGCAGGCTCGCCTGCGCGACCTGTTGCTGCGTATCCCCAATCTGCCCCACTCGGAATCGCCCGACGGCGCCGACGACCGCGACAACCCAGTCGTCACCGGGCCGGTCGCGCTCCCGGCGGAGTTCGCTCCCCATCAGCGCGCCGCGCACTGGGACACCGCTACCGATCTCGGCATCCTCGACGGCGAACGGGCCACCAAGATCAGCGGGGCGATGTTCACGATGCAGCGCGGTCTCGGGGCCACGATGGCTCGGGCGCTGTGCCAGTACGCGCTCGACTCCAACGCCGATGCATTCGAGGAGATCCGGCCGCCATCGCTGGTCACCACCGCCACCCTCACCGCCACCGGGCAGTTGCCGAAGTTCGCCGACGACTCGTACGCGATCGAGCGCGACGACCTGTGGTGCATACCCACCGCCGAGGTGCCGCTCACGTCGATGTACGCGGGCGAGGTGCTCGAACAGGAACAGCTGCCCCTGCGGCTGATGGCCTACTCGTCGTGCTACCGGCGCGAGGCTGGCTCGGCCGGCCGCGACACGCGCGGCATGCTCCGCTCACACGAGTTCGACAAGGTCGAGATCTTCGCGCTGGCCACACCCGAGCAAGCACCGGGGTTGCTCGCGGAGATGGTCGGCCGGGTCGAGCGATTGATCGCATCGCTCGCACTGCCGTACCGGATCATCGAGATCTGTACCGGCGACATGGGCCAGAGCCATCACCGCAGCTTCGACATCGAGGTCTACGCGCCGGGTTGCGACGCCTGGCTCGAGGTCAGCTCGATCAGCTGGTTCAGCGACTATCAGGCCCGCCGCGCCGACATCCGCTACCGGGTGCCAGGCGCGAAGGGCACCCAGTTGGTGCACACGCTCAACGGTTCGGCGCTGGCCGTGCCGCGGGTGTGGGCGGCGATCGTCGAGAACCACCGTCAGGCCGACGGCAGCATCACCATCCCCGAGGTCCTCCGCCCGTACATGCGCGGGGCTACGTCGATCGCCGCGTCGTAGTGCACGATCCCGCCGACGATCCAGCGGACGCTCCGGCGCACGATCTGGCGAACGATCTGGCCGGGCGTCGCAAGGAGTACGAGACGGCCGGGCTCGATGCGTTCGAGATGGCGCCGCTGCCGATGGACCAGTGGCGGGTGTGGTTCGATCAAGCGGCCGAGGCGGGCTGCGTGGAACCGAACGCGTTCGTGCTGTCCACGGTCGATGGCGACGGGGCACCGCAGTCGCGCTACGTGTTGGCGAGGGGTGCCGACGCGCGTGGATTCACGTTCTTCACCAACTACGCCTCGGCCAAAAGCGACCAACTGCGGCGCAGTCCGCTGGTCGCGCTGCTGTTCACCTGGTTGCAGCTGCACCGCCAGGTGCGCGTGTCGGGCACAGTAGAGCGGCTCGGTGCATTCGAGAGCGACGCCTACTTCGCCACCCGGCCCCGCTCGTCGCAGATCGGTGCGTGGGCCTCGCCGCAGTCGCAGGTGCTGGCCGACCGCGCCGCGCTCGACGAACTCGTCGCCGAGGTCGATGCCCGGTTCGCCGGTACCAAGGTGCCCCGCCCGCCGCAGTGGGGCGGATGGGTGGTCAGGCCGACGGGATTCGAGTTCTGGCAAGGCCGCCCCAGCCGCCTGCACGACCGCGTCCGCTACCGCCTCGCCGACGGTCACTGGCAGATCGAACGCCTCGCCCCGTAGTCGGCTCGTGACCTCCCCGGCAGCCGCCCAACTTTGTCGGTGTCGACCGGCTGAGGATGTCGAGACCGACAAAGTTCAAGTGAGCGACCGCGATTCAGTGGGCGCCC
>JANOKQ010000035.1:0-1929 GCA_031419375.1 Acidimicrobiaceae bacterium | reverse complement strand
CGCTCGAGCGACCGGGCCGGCGATCGACGTCCACGTTGACGCGGATCGCGTACCACTGGGACCAGGCGGCGTCGCCGACCGAGGCGCTGCGCTCGGCACTCGTCGCTGGGGACGCGGCGCTCCTGAGCCTGGCGGCGGACGAAGCTGTGCACTGGTACCGCCGGGCGCTCGCCCACACGGACGCGTTGGGATCCACCGACGCAGAGCGGGCGGCGGTGCTGGTGCTACTGGGGAAGGGGCTCCAACGAGCTGGCGACACGTCCGCGCTCGACACGCTGATGCAGGCCGCCGAGCTCGCTCGCCGGTGCGGCGACCACGACACGTTGGTGCAGGCGGCGGAGGCGACCGGTCGGGGCTTCGTCCGACTGGGGGACTTCGCCCCGACGTACCAGGGGCTTGTCGACCAGGCCCTCGCCGTGACGCCGTCGGAGGACGTCACCACGCGGGCGCGCCTCCTCGCGATGCTCGGAACCGCGCTGATGGGCTCGGCGGACGCCGACCGGCGAGAGCGGGCGGCGCTCGACGCGCTCGCCCTCGCGAACACGTCCGACGACCCGTTGCTCGTCACCCGGCTCGCCCCCGACATCCTCCGCGCCCTGTGGACCCCCGCCACCGCACAGCTGCGGGCCGAGATCTCGGGTCGGGCCGTGACGGCGGCGGCGGCGAGCGGCGACCCGTATCTGCGGTTCGTGGTCAACGTGACGGCATTCAGCACAGCTGTGTGCTTGGGCGACGCGGAACGGGCGAGGGTCGCGCTCGCCGCCATCCACGAGGTCGTCGATGCCCATTCCGAACCGAGAATGCGATGGACCCTGGGCGTGATCGACACGTTTACCGCGACGATGGCGGGCAGGTTCGAGGAGGCCGAACGCCTCGCCCAAGCGAGCGTCGAGCTCGGAATGGCGCTCGGCGAGGCTGACGCGTTCAGCATCTTCGCGAGCCAGTTCTACGTGATCGGCACCTTCGCCGGCCGGTACGCCGAGCTCCTCCCGTTGGTCGACCAGGTGCTGGCGACCGGCGAGACCGCGATGCCGTTCCGGCTCGCCCACGCGATCGCCTGCGCTGTGTCGGGTCGACGCGACGAGGCCGCGATGGTGCTGAACGCCGGGCTGGTAGGGGGTTTCGCCGCCGTACCGCAGGACATGTTGTGGCTCACCTCGATCGTCGGCTACGCCGTACTTGCGATCGAGTTGGGTGATCGCGGCGCGGCCGCCGATCTGTTCCCGTTGCTCGAGCCGTACGCCGAGCAGGTGGCGTTCAACGGGGCGACGGGCCAGGGGCCGGTCGCCGCCTACCTCGGTCGGCTGACCTCGATGCTGGGCCGCTACGACGAGGCTGACCGCTATCTGCACGCCGCCCTGGCCACCACGGAGGCGTTCGGCTGGCAGTACCACCGGGCCAGCACCCTGGTCTGCCTCGCCGAGTCACGACTGCGGCGGACAGGAACGATCGACGATCAGACCGCGCGACTGCTCGACGAGGCGCAGCAGACGTGTGAGGAACACGGCATCGGCTGGTGGGCCGACCGGATCCGCGTCCTGCGTGGAACGGCCGCACCCTGAGAACCAATGTGCCATAGACTCTGCGGGACACGCGAGCCCCGGTCCCTGGCATCCGCGTGTGATGACGAAGTACCGATGGAGCTGGAGACCACGGTTGACCGACAACGATACCACACCCCTCAGCTGGACAGCCGTTGCCGAGCCAACGCTTGATTGGACCGTTTTCGCTGATCCCGCTCGGTCAGAATTCGTGGAAGGACTCGATCGCGCAGCACTCGCCGGGTCAGCGACGCTTCAACGTGTCGTCGACCTCGCGGCAGCCTTGGCGGGCAGCAAGTTCGCTCAGATCTCGTTGATCGGTGACGTCCAATACGTCCCCGTCGCACATGGAGTCGCACCATCCGCCGAAGGTGCGCCGGTGCCCGAC
>JANOKQ010000034.1:0-3388 GCA_031419375.1 Acidimicrobiaceae bacterium | reverse complement strand
TCGCAGAACATCACCGTGAGGTAGCGGCGTTCTCCGTCAGCGCGGGCAACGCTCGCCGGCGAGGAGACCCCGTCGACCGGTGCCGGCGCGAGCGCCGGGGATTGCGGCTCGCACGAGGCGCCGCATGATTCGCAGAACCGGTTGCCGGCCGCGTTCGGCGCAGCGCACGTGACGCACGACCACTCGAGCCGCGACCCGCATTCGCCGCAGAACTTCGCCGTCGAGGGGCAGCCGTTCCCGCATTGGCCGCAGGTCGTCACGCGATCATCCTGGGCCAACGCATCGCGACTCGACCGTCACGGCACGACCGTCACGGCACCGCGCCCACAGCCGACACTGAACTGGATCATGCGCACGGGTTGTTCGAATGGGTCTGGCAGAACGTGGCCGCCTGGGCGAGCGAGGTGTTGAACGTGAACACGTCCGGGTTGCCTGACGGGTAGAACAGCGTGCCCTCGTGTTGCACCATCGCGCAGATCATCGCGGCTTGCGCCGGAGCGGCCCAGTACGCCGCGCACGAGGCGAGCGCCAGTTGCGGATCCTGCGACGGATCGTCGGCCATGATCATCTGCCACCGGGCGGCGATGAGGTCTTGCACCATGATCTGTTGCGCACCGGCACAGTTCGCCGCGATCATCCTGCCGTCACCGACGGTCGCGAAGCCCTGGGCCTGCGCGTAGAAGTAGTAGGGATGATTCGCCCCGAGCACCGCAGTCTTCAGACCGGGAACCACCTGGACGGTGAGTACCTGGTTCACCCCGAGCTGCACACCGAACAGGGTCTCGAACACCTGGCGCGGTGGCCCACCGCAAATCACCAGCGGGATGGTGTATGCAGCGTTGGTCGTGCTCGGCGCAAGCATCAACGCGAGTTGCGCGAGCTGATAGTCCTTGAAGTAGTTGGTCGGCGCGAGGAGCTGCGAGATCAAGCTTCCTTCGGTATCACCAGCAGCGATCGGGGCGCAGTCGATCAAGCGCTCGAGCAGCACGATGTCGTCCATGCTGCGCATCCCGTTGGCCTGCAGCAGCTCCGCCCATCGGGTCGGGACCGCATCGTCGAGGTAGTCCTGCGATGGATCGACCAGGTTCATCGGGGGGTAGTGGAACAGCTGTGCCGATCGCTGGTGTAACAGTGGAAGCCCGAGTGGGGCAAAGAACCGCCACCCCGTTGCCTGCGGATCCCAGAGCTTCGGTGCAACCTGTTTGATCGTGGCGATGTCGGCCAGTGCGAGGGCGCAGTTGCTCAGGAACTGGGGCATCCGTTTGGTGTACGTGAGCAAGTCGTTGGAGATCGGCGGCGGCCCCTGGACGTACAGCGTGTAGGTCGTTTGATCGAACTGCACGCGGGCCACTGCGCCCTGGGACGCAAGCCCGTCGCGTTCGAGTGTCTGGTTGAACCAGTGGAGGATGGTGTCCGACAGCGACTGCGTGCTTCCCGGCACGTTCGGGTACGAAAAAAATGAGGCGACGTCGCTGGCCGATCCGAGCGGAATCGTGAACACCAGCATCGGGGCGGCGGCGGAGTTCACGAATCAGCCCGGATCATCTCGGCGGCGCGCTCACCGATCATGATCGTCGGTGCGTTGGTGTTGCCGCTGGTGATCGTGGGCATGATCGACGCATCGGCCACACGTAGCCGCTGAAGACCGTGCACCCGTAGCCGAGCGTCCACGACGGCGAGCGTGTCCGTGCCCATCTTGCAGCTGCCGGCCGGATGGAAGTACGTGGTCGCCGCGTCGCGGACGAAGTTTTCGAGGTCAGCGCGGCCAAGCGTGCCCGGCATCAACTCGCGCTTGCGCAATCCATCAAATGCTCTCGCGGCACCCATCTCGCGGCACAGCTCGGTGGCGGCAACGAGCGCATCGACATCGGCCTGGGTCTCGAGGTAGTTGATGTCGATGCATGGATGCGCTGCCGGATCGGCCGAGACGAGCGTGACGCTGCCGCGGCTGCTGGGGCGCACCAAGCTGGGGGCGAGCGTGAACGAGTTGGGTGTCACCCGATCGGCCAGCTCGGGGGTGGCGAACGGGAACTCGATCAGCACCGGTTGGGTGTCGGGAACGAGCCGCTCCGGCGACGACTTCCACCACCACGTGACCTCGGCGGCGTTGTTGACCATCGGCGGGAGATCCCCAACCGTTTCGTAGGCGACTCCGCCCATCAAGGTGTGGTCCTGCAGGTTCTTGCCGACCCCGGCGATGTCGGCCACGACGGGGATGCCCAGACTGCGCAGATCGTCGGCGGCGCCGATCCCCGACAGCATCAGCAGTTGCGGGGACGCGATGGCCCCAGCGGAAACGACAACCTCGGTGGTCGCGGTCGAGTGCGAGACCGCACCGTTGACGAGGTAGTCCACGCCAGTGCAGATGGTGCCGTTGAAGGTGAGCCGTTGTACATGGGCGTTGGTGACGACGGTGAGGTTGTTGCGGGCCATCGCCGGGGTTAGGTAGGCGGCAACGACGCTGAAACGCTGACCGTCCTTGATCGTGAAGTTGAAGTAGCCGATCCCTTCCGATGTCGGCCCATTGATGTCGTCGATCACGTCCAGCCCGATTTCGCGACCGGCCTCGATGCATGCCGCCGCGAGCAGGCCGACCTCGGTCGGCGGAGCGACCCACATCGGTCCCCCCACACCGCGCAGGTCACTGGCGGGGCCTTGCCAGTTCTCGATTCGCTTGAACACCCCGAGCACGCTCTGCCAGTCCCAGCCCGGGTTACCGGCGTATGCCCAGGAGTCGTAGTCGGCGGGATTGCCGCGCACCCAGGCGCTGGCGTTGTGACTGTGGCAGCCACCGATCATGCGCGCCCGCGGGCAGTGGTCGATGCGGTTGTTGGCATGGCGCATCGGTGCCGTCATGTATCCCCAGGCGAGCGGGCCCGCGAGTAGCGTGGGCCACATGCTCGGATCGGCAACCGCGGGATGAACGTCGCTCCCGCCGGCTTCGAGCAACAGGACCCGTACCGCCGGATCTTCGGAGAGTCGCGCCGCGATCACGCACCCAGCCGATCCCGCTCCGACGACGATGTAATCGAACGCTCCCCCAGTTCCACCCATGCGGGGGAGACTACTGCACGCAGCAGACGGCGCGCCTCGACGTGACGGCCGTCGCCTGGGGCGATTACCGCGGCAGCACACCCTCGTGTCACCCGCGGCCGGGCCGCGGCCGTCCGTACTGACATGCCGCAGATCTGGGTTGCCGACACCGAGCCGCACCCGCGGTTCTCGGTGTACACGCGGGGCAACGTCGGCGAGGTGTTCCCCCACGTGCTGACGGCGCTCACCGGCACGTTGATCGGTGCTGCGGTCGCTCGGGGTCAACTGGAGTCGATCGCCGAGATGGGCGTGCTGAGCCCTGCAGAGATGGAGGGGTCGGCGGTCGGCACCGGAT
>JANOKQ010000033.1:0-2204 GCA_031419375.1 Acidimicrobiaceae bacterium | reverse complement strand
ACCGGGCTGACGTTGGCCGGATCGTATTTGTCGAACCCGTCGGCAGGTCGGGCGAACTTCGGGTTCACCTCGGTCATCGGGGTCCGCGCTCGCGGGGCGATGCAGTTGACCGTCACCCCGAGACGGCCGAGCTCGCGGGCTTGGATCAGCGTCAGGCTGACGATGCCACCCTTGGCCGAGCCGTAGTTGCTCTGCCCCGGGCCGCCGAACAGCCCGCTCTCGCTCGTGGTGTTGATGATCCGTCGGGGCACGAGCGGGGCTCCTTCACCGGCCGCCTTGGCCCGCACCCGCCAGTATGAGGCCGCGAAGTGCGACGGGGCGAAGTGGCCTTTGAGGTGCACGTCGACCACGTCATCGAACTGGTCCTCGGTCATCGCAAAGCTCATCGCGTCGCGGATGAATCCGGCGTTGTTGACGAGCACGTGCAGATCGCCGAATCGGTCGATCGCGGTGGCGATCAATGCCTCCGCTGCCGCCCACTCGCTCACGCTGCCGCGGTGCGCAACAGCGTGCCCGCCGGCGGCGACGATCGATTCGGCCACCTCGTCGGCGCGCTCGGTGAGGTCATTGACCACCACGCTCGCTCCCTCGGACGCGAGGCATTCGGCGTGGCACCGGCCGACGCCTTGCCCGGCACCGGTGACGATTGCGACCTTGCCGCTGAGAGCACCTATCAACCCGCACCTCCATGATCTGACGACTCGTCAGATCATAGGTGGTACCTTGCGGAGATGGGGTTTCCGCCCGAGGTGTTGGAGTTGGCCGCGAGGGTGCGCAATTGGGGACGGTGGGGGCCCGACGATGAGATCGGCACGCTGAATTTGATCGACGACGCGGCCCGCCGGCGCGGTGTTGCCTGTGCCACGAGCGGCACCGCGTTCAGCCTCGCGTTGCCGCTGTCGAACGACGGGCCGCAGATGGGCTTCGTGCCCGGGCGGATCAATCCGCAGCTGCATCCGTTCAGCTTCCCGCTGACCGGCGAGCCGGGCGAGGACCGCATGTGGCACGACGACCGCCTCGACATGGGCGCACAGGCGTGCACTCATTGGGACGGCCTTGCCCATGCCTCCTACAACGGCACCATGTACAACGGGTTTCCCGACAGCGAGATCACCGAGCGCGGCGCGGCACGCTGCGGCATTCACAACGTGCGCACGTTGGTGTCGCGCGGCGTGCTGCTCGACGTGGCCCGGGTACACGGCCTCGATCAGCTCGCAGCAGGCCATGCGTTGACAGTGGATGATCTCGATGCCGCGGTCGAGTTGGCGCGGGTCGTGCTTGAACCGGGAGATGTGATCCTGTTGCGCACCGGACACATCCGCACGTTCCTCGGCGGCGACCGGATGCAGTACGCGATCGGCGCGCCGGGACCGAGCCTGGCGACGGTCGAGTGGTTCCATCGTCACGATGTTGCCGCGGTTGCGATCGACAACCTGATCTTCGAGGTGTTCCCCTGCGAACGCGATGACGCGTTCTTGCCGGTGCACTTCTTGCACATCGTCGACATGGGTCTCACCCAGGGCCAGAACTGGGACATGGAAGCCCTCGCGGCCGATTGCGCCGACGACGGCCGCTACAGCTTTCTCCTATCAGCGTCGCCCGAGCCGGTACTCAACGGTGCGGGGGCCCCGGTCAACCCCGTCGTCGTGAAGTAGCGATGGCGGCGACGCTGTCGGTCGCCTCGCTGCTGCGCAAGCGGCTCGGTGACGAGCACCCCGGCTACGTGTTCGGCGAACAGGCGTGGACGTGGGATCAGGTGGTGCGCGAGTCGGCGGTGCGCGCCGCTCTACTCGACGACCTGCTTGACGATCCGCTGGCGAGATCGCCCTCGGGTAACGCTGCGCGCCATGTCGGTGTGCTGCTCGACAACGGGCCCGAATACCTGTTCCTCGCCGGTGGCGCAGCACTCGCCGGGATCACGCTCGTGGGGATCAACCCCACGCGTCGCGGCGCTGAGCTCGCTCGCGACATCGGCCACACCCGGTGCCGCTTCGTGCTCACCGACGCCGCCCAGGCATCGCTGCTGCCCGGCGATGCGGCGACCCACATCATCGACTCCGCCGAGTACGCAGCACGGCTCGCCGCGCACGCCGACGCATCGCTTCCCGCCACCGATCCCGACCCGCGGACACCGCTGTTCCTGCTGTTCACCTCCGGCTCGACGAGCGACCCGAAAGCCGTCGTGTGCACGAGCGCCAGGCTGG
>JANOKQ010000032.1:0-4950 GCA_031419375.1 Acidimicrobiaceae bacterium | reverse complement strand
GCTCCACAGCACCAACCAGCATCTCCTGATGCTGCTTGAACCAGTCCGCTGTCGCAGGCGTCACCACGACACGAAGCGCCCGGACCTGCCCGGCAGACAACCGCCCGGTCACCGCCGCGGCGGCAACGATGGTGTTAGCCGCCAGAAACCGGCCATCGCTCAACAAATGCGACGCCTCACTGGAACGCATCCGGCACCGGTCGCGTAGCCACGCCCCCACCGACGCGTGCCCATCCAACGCCCACATCCCACCCGTCGCGATCCTGACCGCATCGAGCGCTAACCGGGCACCCTCGCGTTCATGGGCAGCCAAGGCGTCAATGAACTCCTCCGGCGAATCAACCCGATCACCGCGCGGGTCGTCGTTGAAGCTGTGGTTCGAGTCCGCCGACATCCCCTAATCGTACACCAGTTCGTCCCGGATCAACCCACAGAACCTATATTGCATATACCTTCTAGAGATGTCTGAGGCGCGGACATCATCATCACCGATAGCTGTGCCGCTCTACTCTCAGCTGGCCGTGTCGACACTCGCTCAGGCTGTCGCGAACCACTCGCCGAGTGCTGCTGCCAGCCACACCGGATCCTCGACGCCGCACAGCTCGCGGGCCGAGTGCATCGACAGTTGCGGTACGCCGACGTCGATGGTCTCGATACCGAGCCGGGTGGCCGTGATCGGGCCGATCGTCGAGCCGCACGGCATGTTGTTCCGGCCGACGAACACCTGCCACGGCACACCGGCGGTGGCGCAGGCGCGCTGGAAATCGGCGGCGCCGCTCGCCCCGGTGGCGTACCGCTGGTTCGAGTTCAGCTTGATTGCCGGCCCATGGTTCACCATCGGGCGGTGGTTGGGATCGTGGCGCTCCGGATAGTTGGGGTGCACCGCGTGCGCGTTGTCGGCAGATACGCAACTCGACTGGTGCAATGAGGCCAGGAACGAAGCCCGGTCGCCGCCGCGGGCGAGGTGAACCCGTTCCAGCACCTGCTCCAGCAGCGGGCCGGCCGCTCCGGTGCTGCTCTGGCTGCCGACCTCTTCGTGGTCGAACAGGGCGACCACCTGGTGATGCGGCGCGGCCCGAGCGCGGCACAACGCCGCAACCGTGGCCCAGCATGACACCTGGTTGTCGAGGCGCCCACTGGCCAACAGCGACGAATCCGCGCCGAGCACTGCCGCAGGTGTGCGGTCGAACAGACACAGCTCCCACCCCGCAACCAAAGATCTGGGCCGATCCTGTCCCGGATTCCGGGACGAATTCGGCCCAGATCTTTGGTTGTCGAGCCATTCGGCGAACTCGCCCTCGGTAGCGGTTCCTGTTCCCCACACTGGGGTCAGGTGCTGGTGCTTGTCGAGCACAACGCCGCGGTCGTTGACGTCGCGGTCGAGGTGGATCGCGAGTTGCGGCACGCGACAGATCGCGGTGTGGACGGCGATGTCGCTGACGGTGCCGTCGGTCAGCACGACGCGGCCGGCAATGCCGAGATCACGGTCGAGCCACGAGTTCAGGAGTGCCCCGCCGTAGATCTCCACCCCGAGCTGCTTCCAGCCGTACCCGCCCGTATCGGGCCGCGGTTTGACCCGCAGGCACGGGGAATCGGTGTGCGCTCCGGCAATCCGGAACGGTGTGACGCGTTCGCCGGCTCCGCCGGCCAGGCGGAAGGCGATGAGTGCCGCGCCGGAGACCACGTATCCGGTGTCGGGGAGCACGTCCCAGGTGTCGGCCATCGAGACATGCCCGAATCCGGCCGCTTCGAGGCGGGCCGCGGCGGAGGCGACGGCATGCCACGGTGACGGCGATGCGTCGAGAAACGCAACAAGGTCGCTGATGTCGTGCGGGATGGAGATGGTCGATGCAGCCACGTCAGTGCTTCTGGAAGATGCCCATCGGTAAGCCGGTTTGGCGCAGGTGCGACGTTTCGTTGATGGTCACGATCGACCGGTGGCCGTCTCGCGATGCGGCGACGCGGTGGATCGAGGTGTAGTTCGGATAGAAGAAGCCCTGCGACTTGACCGACAGCCCGAGCACGTGCGAGAGGTAGCCGTTGATCACCCCTCCGTGGCAGACGATGGCGACGCAACCACCGCTGTGGGCGTCGATCACGCCTTCGATCGCGTCGACCACGCGGGCACGGAACTGCTCGGTCGATTCCTCGTGGGTGTTCCAATCGCCGCTCAGCATCGCCTGCCAGCGCGGATCGTTGGCGGCCTTGAGCTCTTCGACCGGCACGTACTCGTTGGAGTTACGGTCCCACTCGGCCACATCGTCGACCAATACGATCTCGGTGCCCTGATTGGCCGCGAGCGGGGCCGCGGTTTGTTGAGCGCGGCGCATCGGGCTGGCGTACACGGCCTCCAACGATTCCGTCGACAGGTAGTCGGCGAGGTGCGTGGCTTGGGCGTGCCCGGCCTCGCTGAGCTCGGGATCGGCGGCGCCAGATTCGATCTCGCGGCGGATGGGAAGGGCGTGTCTAATCAGCAGAAGCTCCATCCCACCTGACTAGCAGGCTTGAATGGTTGGAATGGAGTCAAGAACCAAGATCGTCGCGACGCTCGGACCGGCGAGTGAGTCGGCGGAGATGATCGACCGACTGATCGTTGCCGGTGTCGATGTGATGCGCCTCAATCTGTCCCACGGTGCGGTCGAGGATCACATTGCCCGACTGCACGCGATTCGTGCCGCGTCCGAGCGTGCCGGTGTGGTGGTCGGGGTGCTCGCTGATCTGCCCGGCCCGAAGGTGCGCGCCGGTCAGTTGCCACCGGCAGGCGTGGCGTTGGTGGTCGGTGCCGAACTGCGCCTGCGGACCGGCGACGGGCCGAGCGATGCGACCGAGTTCCAGGTCGACTACGGCACGTTGATCGACGATCTGCACCCGGGGGATCGCGTCGTCATCGGTGACGGTGCGATCTCGCTAGTGGTTGAGCGCATCGAACCCGACTGTGCCATCACCCGGATCATCACCGGTGGCACCACGCAGGGTCGTCCCGGTGTGCACATCCCGTCCGAACGCCTGCGCCTGCACACGCCCACGGATGAGGATCTGCGCCTGGCCAAGATCATGGCTGCCGAAGGGGTTGATTTCCTGGCTGTGTCGTTCGTGCGTGCTGCCGCCGATCTGGTCAAGGTCCGTGAGGCGGTCGCCCCGTACACACCGCATCTCGTGGCCAAGATCGAGACCCTGCCAGCGATTGCGGCACTCGAGGAGATCGCCTCCGAGGCCGATGCGGTGATGGTCGCCCGTGGTGATCTGGGCATCGAATGCCCGCTCGAGGATGTGCCCCACCTGCAGAAGCGGATCGTGCGCCACTGCGTCGAGGTCGGTGTCCCCGTGATCACAGCGACGCAAATGCTGGAGAGCATGATCACCGCACCATCGCCGACGCGAGCCGAGGTGAGCGACATCGCCAACGCGGTGTTCGATGGCACCGATGCGCTGATGTTGTCGGCCGAAACGGCAATCGGTGTCGATCCCGTCAACGTGGTCGAGTCGATGCGACGGATCGCGGTTCGTGCCGAGGTGGAGGCGAGCTACAGCGCGTGGGGCACTCGTCTCGGGCGGCTGCAGCGCCGGCAGTGGCCGGACGGACCCGACCGGATCACGATGGCGATCACCCACGCGGCCGGCCTGGCCGCTGTTGATGCCGGTGCGGATGCGATTCTGTGCTGCACCCGGACCGGTCGCACCGCTCGGGCAATGGCCCGGTTTCGCCCCACCCCGGCGCTGATCGGGTTGTCGCCCGATCCCCAGGCGCTGCGGACGATGACGTTGTCGTGGGGTGTGACACCACTCGCCGTCGACACGTATCGCTCGACCGACGAACTCGTCTGGTACGCGATCGAGACCGCAGTGAAGCAGGGCTTGGTGGCGGCGGGTCAGGTGGTGCTCGTGCTTGCCGGGGCCCCCGACCGCATCGGCGGGGCGGCAACCGACGTGTTACGGATCGTGCGGGTCGCGTGAACGCTCATGCACACGACATCTGGAGCGAGGAGGTCGGCCCCGCCGACGCGCCGCTGGTGGTGCTGATCCACGGGTCGATGGATCGGTCGAGCGGCATGCTCAAGCTCAGCCGCCACCTGGATGCGCGGGCACGGGTGCTGCGCTACGACCGCCGTGGGTACGGCCGGTCGGCCCCCCACGACGGCCCGTTCGCCATCGACGAACAGGTTGCCGATCTTGTGGCGCTGCTCGCCGGCCGCCGCGCCGTGCTGGTCGGGCACAGCTACGGGGGCGACGTCGCGCTCGCTTTGGCACAGCGCCACCCCCATCTTGTGGCGAGTGTCGCGGTCTATGAGACGCCGCTGTCGTGGGAACCGTGGTGGCCGGGGACGACCGCGGGCGGGCAGGCGGTGGAGTGGATGCACGACCCGGCATCGGCGGCCGAGCGGTTCATGCGCCGCTTCGTCGGCGATCAGCGGTGGGACGCCTTACCGCAACGCACCAGGGACACCCGACGGATGGAGGGGGCGGCCCTCGTGGGGGAGCTGTCCGACCTGGGACAGAACGCGCCGTGGGCTCCCGACCAGATCCACCACCGGGTGATCGCCGGGTTCGGCTCGCGGGGCGCTGCGCATCACCGGCGGGGCATGGAGCAAATTGGTGCGACGATTGCCCTGGCGAGCGTGGTCGAACTACCGGAGTGCCGCCACGACGCGCCCCTCAGCCATCCAGTTCTCTTCGCCTCGCTGCTCGTCGACCCGTTGCTCGTCGACCCGCTGCTGCCTCAATAGCTGCCGGTTCGCTCGCTGCCCGATCGCTCGCTTCAGTTGCCGTCGGGGACGTCGACGGCAACACCGAAGAACGTGCAGTCGGTCGGGGTTGTGTCGTTGACCGATGCTTTGTCACGAACCCGTTGGCCACAGTCCTGCAGTTCGGACCGTTGTGTCCACACGCCGAGCGCGAAACCGGCCATCACCAGCACCGTGACGATTCGGGTGGTGACCTTCTTGACCACGA
>JANOKQ010000031.1:0-1726 GCA_031419375.1 Acidimicrobiaceae bacterium | reverse complement strand
GCCCCCTCCCGGTTCGGCGAGTTAGCGCTCGCCGGGGAGGGGTCCGGACGGGTGTCGTTATCACCCGTGGTCATGGTATGGCCGGGTGCGTTGCGTGTCGAGCAGTACGTGGCTGCTGGTCGTGATGTCGCGGTTCCGCGGCCGTTATGTGAGTCGTGTTCGTTGATGATGACGTTTTGGTCCGGGTATGAACGCTCGGTTCGTGCCGAGGGCCGGTGTCACCGGGTGTGGATCGTGCGGGCCCGTTGTGTGGTGTGCGCGGTGTCACACGCGTTGCTCCCGAGTGTCTTGCTTGTCGGCCGGTTGGATGTTGTTGACACGGTTGGCCAGGCGGTTGCTGATGTTGCGGCGGGGTGATCTCGATCGGTGGGGCAGCGGCCCGGTTGGATGTGCCGTTCACGACGGTGCGCGGGTATACGAACTGGACGGATCGTGTTCGCGCTGGATCACCTTTCTCGAGCCACACCACGGCGAGGTCACGATCGAGTGCTCTTCGTCCTCAAGCCAGACCCGCAACGCGGATCGGCAGGCGCATCTTGAGCAACCCGATCGAGACCTCAGCGACGCTACGCAACAGCGCACCGCCCAGCCCAAGTATCAAGTAGACGCGTCTGTTCATCAGCGAAGGCCCTTTGTGGAGGAGTCCGACCCGATACGCGCTCGCAAGAAGTCAGTCGCTCGTTCCCGCCGGTTGAGGCACCAGGAAATCCACTTCGACAGAGCCAGCGGTGAGCACCACTGCGTGGAGAGTGCCGGGCGGGATTGGCTGCCGATCACCTGCGTGCAGCTCGCGCTCGATCGGAGTCTCGGCCTGCATCGTGAAGTGGGCGCCACCCTCCAGCACTCGCAGCAGGCCCCACGTGCCGTCGGCGAGTCGATGGTTCCGTCGCAGACCAGCGGGCAACGTCGACTGGTCAAACGGTCCTGCGGTTCGAACGACCACGAGGCCAACCGGAAGTTCCGCCCGGTCACAGAGTGGGCAGTCAAGATTCGTGCCGACATGGGCGGCGCGTCCTGTCGAACTTTCCACCCACGGCCGCGGCATCAACGGAGGACGATGTCGCACGTGTTGACGATGGTGGCATCCAAGCTCTGCGACCCAATCACCGACGTCGTCTCGCCTGAACCCGATGATCGCGCGCTGCACGCTCACAGCCAACCAGGACGCGGCGCAGAACAACGCATAGCTTTGGGACGGGCGTGCAGCCGTGGCCACGATCGGAGCGGAACATCGATAGCAGGATCGTCGGCCGGTATCACGGTCATGCCGACCCCGGGACGGACTTGTGCTCGTCGTTGGCGGCGGGGGTACGTACGCATGACCGATCCCCGCAACATCGCCCACGACAAGAAGGTCGCATCCGACAAGGCTGCTCACGGCGAAGAGATTGCTCCCGGTGCGGACGAGACGCCGCAGCCTGGCGGGAAGCCACACATGGAGCATCACGCAGCGGACGACACCGGGGCGGGCACCGACCCGATCGGCGCCGACGACGGCGCCTGACCCGGGCGGCAGCCTCTGAAGAGCATCGCGCGTCATCGATCGGGTGGCACGGCGTCGCACTGCGGCACGATTGCTCGCCGACGCTCGCGCTCAGCACGACAAGATCCGGTAGGACACAGATCGCGCAGCACAGAACGACCGCCGCCTCGGCTCACGGAAGGCGCACAGATCGGCCGATCGGGCGCTTCCGACCCTGGCCTTCTTCGGGCATCCCTGGCACTT
>JANOKQ010000030.1:0-5521 GCA_031419375.1 Acidimicrobiaceae bacterium | reverse complement strand
GACAGCGCCGAATCGATCGCCCGGCTGCAACTGGACACCGGGATGATCCCGTGGTTCGAGGGCGGGCACTGCGATCCGTGGAACCACGTCGAAACGGCGATGGCGCTCGACGTTGCCGGGTTCCACCGTGAGGCCGAGCGGGCCTACGAATGGTTGGTCGATACACAGCGCCCCGACGGAAGCTGGTGGAACTACTACTTGGCTGACGGTTCCGTGGAGGAAGCCAAGCTCGACACCAACGTGTGCGCCTACATCGCCACCGGCGTGTGGCATCACTGGTTGTGCACATGGGACCGGGCCTTCGTCGACCACCTGTGGCCAACCGTCGACCGGGCGATGGAGTGGGTGCTCGGCATGCGCCGACCCAACGGCACCGTGCTGTGGGCACGCACCGATTCAGCGCGGCCATGGGACTACGCGCTGCTCACGGGATCGTCCAGCATCGCCCATTCGCTGCGCTGTGCAGCCAACCTCGCCGCGCTGATCAACGAGCCCCGTGCCGAATGGGCTGCGGCAGCGGATCGTCTCGCCCACATCGTCGCCACCGAGCCGAACGCGTTCGAACCCAAGCAACGCTGGGCGATGGACTGGTACTACCCGGTGCTCGCCGGGGCAATGACCGGCGAACATGCCAAGGCCCGCCTGGCCGCCGGCTGGGACACGTTCGCGATGGAAGGCAAGGGCATTCGCTGCGTCAGCGACGAGCCATGGATCACCGCATCCGAGACTGCCGAGGCGGCACTCGCCCACGCCGCGATCGGCGATGTGTCCACCGCGACCGACCTGTTGCGCTGGACCAGATCGCACCGCCTCGACGACGGCTCATACTGGACCGGCATCGTCTACCCCAGCGGCGAACGCTTCCCCGCAGGCGAAACGTCCGCCTACACCGCGGCCGCCGTCATCTTGGCCGCCGACGCGATCACCGGCGCATCCCCCGCCAGCACCATCTTCGTCCCCCGCATCCTCGACTAAGTGCCGGACTGGGTGCCCGGACTAGGTGACTCCCGGCCCAGTCCTCAACTCACGGTCGGATCCGCTGATTCAGTAGGGGACGATTCTTCACCCAGGGTACA
Source organism: Acidimicrobiaceae bacterium (assembly GCA_031419375.1). Classification (GTDB taxonomy): domain Bacteria; phylum Actinomycetota; class Acidimicrobiia; order Acidimicrobiales; family Ilumatobacteraceae; genus VFMC01. Next base: position 4,445 of record JANOKQ010000030.1, on the reverse strand, counting down.
GACGAATACGACATCGAAATGCGGACGAAACCACAAGCGTATTCGTCTGGTAACCTCCAAGTGTGACCACGGACCGACTGATCGTGCCCCGGATTCGGGCAGCCATGTCCGACACACCAGTCGTCGTGGTCAACGGCGCCCGGCAGGTCGGAAAGTCGACCCTGGTGACCGACCTGCTTCAGCTGCCCGGTCGGGTCGAGGTGATGACGCTCGACCACGAACCCACGCTTCGCGCAGCCTCGATCGACCCGCGAACCTTCGTCGAGCGTTCGGTAGACACCCTCGTGATCGACGAGGCGCAGCTCGAACCGCGGCTGTTCCGGGCAGTGAAGGCGGCGGTCGACGCCGACCGGCGACCCGGGCGTTTCGTGCTCACCGGCTCGGCGCGGCTGCTGTCGGTTCCGGAGATGGCTGACGCGCTGGTCGGTCGGGTCGAGGTCATCGAGCTGTGGCCGTTCAGCGAGATCGAGCTCGCCGGCTCCCGGTCCAATGTGCTCGACGTGATCGAGCGGTCCCCCGAAGCGATCGTCGAGAGTCGGGCCGTTCGGCGCGACGAGCTCGCCGATCTCGTCGTGCGGGGCAGCTTTCCCGAGGCGGTCAGCCGCACCCCCGGGCGGCGGTGCGCATGGTTCGACGCGTACGCCTCCACGAGCGTGACACGAGTCGTCAACCAGATCTCCGACCTCGAACGTGTAGCCGAGATCCCGCGCCTACTCAGGCTGCTCGCAGCGCGCTCAGCCGAGGAGCTCAACGTCGCCAAGCTGGCATCGGAGTTTGGTTGGGCAGCGCGCACGATCGACGCGTATCTCGCCCAGTTGACCAGCGCGTTCATCCTGCAACTCCTCCCGGCATGGTCGGTGAACCTGAGCAGCAAGGTCGTCCATCGCCCAAAGATCCATCTCCTCGACACCGGCCTCGCTGCAGCGCTGTGCGGGCTGACAACGGGACGACTGCTGGACACACCGGAGCGGTTCGGAGGACTGCTCGAGACGTTCGTGCTCATGGAGCTCCGCAAGCAGTTGAGCTGGTCGCAAACCCAGCCGTCGTTGTGGCACTTCCGCGACCGCGGCGGTGCCGAGGTCGACGTGGTGATCGAGTACCCCGACGGCCGAATCGTCGCGATCGAGGTCAAGAGCGGGGCGACGCCGTCACACGCCGACGCTCGCGGGCTGCGGCTCCTGCGCGACCGCCTCGGAGACCGCTTCCATCACGGCTACCTCGCGACCACCGCACCCGAAGCCCACCCACTCGAGGACCGACTCTCGGCGATCCCGGTCACTGCGCTCTGGAACCCCCAACTCTGATCGCTCGCCGCGTTGTGATCCCTCAGGAGGCCGAGGTGCTCGCTGGATCAGCGTTTCAAGCATCTGAGATCAGCGTTTCGCGGTAGGATACCCGCATGATCGAGCGTCATCTGCCGTGCCGAGATTCTGGATCTGTGGCCGTTTTCGCAGGGTGAGTTCGTGGGGGTGCGCGAGACGTTCCTCGACATCTTGCTGACCGATCCCGATCAGCTGGCCCGTCGAAGATTCGAACAGATTGATCGTCGTGTGTTGTTCGATCGGCTGGCGAGAGGTGGTTATCCGGAAGTGGTCGATGCTTCGTCGGCGCAGGCGGCGCGTTGGTATCGGAACTACGTTTGAACCGTCGTCGAGCGAGACATCGTCGAGGCGTCGGCGATCACACAGGCCGACGAACTGCCGTCGCTGTTGCGCCTGCTGGCTGTGAACACCTCGGGCGAGATGGTGACCGCCCGGCTGGCCGGCGACGCCCGGATGAGCGCGGACACGGTGTCCCGATACGTCGGGTTGTTGGAGCTCGTCGGGTTCGTGGTGCGGGTCACGGCGTGGACGCCAACTCTGACGAGCCGAGAGAAGCGTCATCCGAAAGTGATGATCGCCGATACGGGCCTCGCGTGCGGGCTGCTGGGTCGAAACGTCGATGGCCTCGGCACGCCCACGAGCCCGCTGACGGGGCCGTTGCTCGATTCGTCACTGGCGGGACCGCAACGGCGCCGAGGTCGATCTGATCGTCGAAGACGACAGCGGCAGCATCGCCGGCGTCGAAGTGAAGGCATCATCGACCGTGTCGCCGGGCGATGTGAAGCACCTCCAAGGGCTCAGCGACAAGCTCGGAGATCGGTTTGTCGTCGGCGTGGTGCTCTACCTCGGCGACCGAGTGGTTCCGCTCGGCAAGCGCATCTGGGCTCTCCCCGTGTCGATGCTCTGGTCAGACTGAATCGCGTCAGCGGCTCAACTTCACGATTCCTGCACATGATTCGGCAGATCGTCAGTTCGAGTGCTGGCAGATCGTCAGCCAAAGTCTGGCACATCGTCAGGCTGCCCGCTATGGTTTCGAGGTGATCTATCACGCCCGCCATGTTGAAGGGGTCATCGCCGAGGCGCTGGCCGACACGCGGATCGTGATCGTGAATGGCGCACGGCAGTCGGGCAAGAGCACGGCGGTGCATCGCCTCGTCCGTGATCTGCCGGGCGTCATCGAGCGAAAGCTCGACCGGCCGAATGATCTCACTGCGGCGCGGCTTGACGCCACCGAGTTCGTCGCTCACGACGGCTTGCTGGTGATCGATGAGATACAGCGGGCGCCCGAGCTGATCCTTCCCATCAAGGCGCGAGTCGATGCCGACAACCGACCAGGACAGTTTTTGCTCACCGGATCGGCGCGATTGCTAGGTCTGCGCGGCCTGCCGGATGCCTTGGTGGGCCGTTCCGAGACCATCGAGCTCTGGCCATTCGCCCAGGGGGAAATCGACGGCAAGCCTGACCGGTTTGTCGACGCAGTGTTCGAGCCCGAGCCGCGGCTGGCCACCTCAGCGACGCTCGATCGCTCGGACTACATCGAGCGCACGACACGGGGAGGGTTCCCCGAGGCGGTCGGTCGCAGCGGATCGCGGAGATCGCGATTCTTCGAATCGTACGCACGCGACCTCATCGATCGAGACGTCACGCAACTCGGCGAGATCCAGCGCCGCGACGACTTGACGCGGCTGCTCTCGGTACTTGCCGATCGAGCTGCGAGCCCTCTGTCGATCGACGGACTCGCGAATGGGCTGGCCATCAGCAAGAACACGGTCGAACGCTACATCGCGCTCTTCGAAGAGGTCTTTATGCTGAAGCGGATTCCGGCTTGGACCAACTCCGCAACGACTCGCGCGACCCGAGCCCGCAAGTTGGTGTTCGTCGACTCCGGCATCTGCGCTCACCTCGCCGGGCTCACACCCGAGCGTCTGAAACGCGATCCGGCGCGTTGCGGCTCACTGATCGAGAACTTCGTCATCAGCGAGATCATGCGACAACTTGCCTGGTCGGAGGCATTTGCCCGGGTGCACCACTACAGAACTCGCGACGGTGAAGAGGTTGACGCTGTGATCGAACATCACGACGGCCGCTTGGTGGGCATCGAGGTGAAGGCCTCGAGTTCGGTCTCAGGTGATGACCTCCGGCATCTCCGGCGTCTACGTACCAAGGCAGACGCGAACTTTCACCTTGGTGTGTTGCTGTACACCGGTACTCAGATTCTGCCGATGGGCGAGCGTCTGATCGCTGCGCCCATCGATTCGCTGTGGGAGAGCGGCTCGCCTGGGCCCATGACGTCGCGTGCGTTGGGTATCGCCAAGCGCTACTGAGCGCACACGAAGTCCAGCCGGTGGTGCCGAAACGTTGCGGCACGGTCGGGGCTGGCAGGATGGCGCGGTGACCGGTAGCGGACTTGACGACATCACTTCGCTTGCGGAGATCACTGCGCTCGCGTCGGCGGCGCTGACCGACTGCGGGGCCGCTCCGCTTGCACCGGGCGGCAGCATCCCGGCGCAGACCCCGATCACCGGGGGTGTGTTGGGTGCGGTGCCCACCAGCGGGCCGGATGTCGACCGCGCTGTTGAACGCGCCGTGGACGCGTTCGGTCAGTGGCGGACGGTGCCGGGGCCCCAACGCGGTGAGCTGATCCGCCAGTTCGGCGCACTGCTGCGGGCGAACAAGGTCGCGCTGGCCCGACTCGTGCAGGTGGAGGTCGGCAAGATCGAAAGTGAGGCGCTCGGCGAGGTACAGGAAATGATCGACATCTGCGACTTCGCTGTCGGGCTGAGCCGCCAACTGCACGGACTCACGATCGCATCGGAACGTCCCGGTCACCGGCTCATGGAGCAATGGCATCCGCTCGGGCCGGTGGCGGTGATCAGCGCGTTCAACTTTCCGGTCGCAGTGTGGTCCTGGAATGCGGCACTGGCGATCGTGTGCGGCAACCCGGTCATCTGGAAACCGAGCGAGCTCACCCCGCTGACCGCACTGGCCACTCAAGCCCTGTTCCAGCAGGCGATCGGCCGCACGGGTGCGCCGGAGCACCTGAGCCAGGTGGTGTTCGGCGATGCCACCGCCGGGGCAGCCCTCGCCGCACACCCAGGGGTCGCGGTGCTGAGCGCGACCGGC
>JANOKQ010000029.1:0-3126 GCA_031419375.1 Acidimicrobiaceae bacterium | reverse complement strand
CTCATAGCCGCCGATCTTGTGGCCGATGCTGATCCGGCTGTACAACAGATAGGTGCGGTACGTGTAGAACGGGCACACCACCAGCAATGTGACGACGGCGATGCCGGCGGCAAGCAGGTCGTGGCGAACGCGAGTCGCGGTGGTCGGCGCGCCGTGTAGGCGCCGGCCGGCGAGCTCGCGTACGACGGCGGGTACCAGCGCGAACGACACGCACGACCCCCATGCCAGGTGTGTGCTATCGGGGCGTTGCAGGGCTTGGCCGAGCATGCCGAGCCCGAACAGTGAGGCGGCGAGCAGGGCGATGAGCTGCGGTGTCGACCCGTCGCGGCGGATGAGGAACGCGGCGATGACGACGATCCCGATCGCGCAGATGATGACGACGAAGAACCAGATGAACAGCTGGTGGCTGGCGTCGAGCGCGGGGAGTCTCCACCACGGCGCGTCGAGTGGGCCCTCGACCACGGCCTGCAAGGCACCGTCGACCTTGGAGAAGCTGGGTGGTCGGGGCAGTTCACGGCCGGGTCGCAGGTACCGGACCGGATCGGCGACCATGCCGCGCCACGACGCACCGACGCCGGCGACGGCGAGATGGAGCCACATTGGGATCAGCCCGACGACCGCGCCGACCGCGCCGACTGCGATCGATCGCACGGAACGCGTCTTCCATGCGATGAACGCGTGGACGAGCGCGAGCGCCAGCACGAGATCGGGCCGGAACGACAGTGCCAGCCCGGCGAGGGCGCCAGCGGCGAGCAGTGCCGCCGTGCGATCGCGACCGGTGGTGTGGAGCGCCCGTACCCCGCACACCACGCTCCAAATGCCGAGCGCGACTCCGCCTTCCCATGCCAATGCCGACAGCCCGATCGGGGTCAGCACCAGTAAGGCGGCCACGATTGCCGACGTGGCTGCAAGCCGGTGACCCCACGCCCGGCACAGCGCGTAGACTCCGAAGATCAACCCGACGTGTTGGAGTAGGCCGAACGTGCGCTCGCTGCCGAGCGTGTACCCGAAGACCCGGTACCAGCCCATCAGCAGATGCAACGCGCCCGGACCGTAGAGGTGCAAGAAGTCGACATTGGGGACCTTGCCGTCGAGCATCTCGTGGGGGAAGACGAGCATGAAGCCCTCCTCCATCGAACTGCCCGTACCGAGGTAGAGCCCGCGCAGCGGCAGCGCGATCACCGCTGCAACAAGTGCCGACCACAGCACACCCGGGCGGGCGAACCGTCGCCAGCGCCTGTCCTGTGCCGGCCGGCTCCCCGCGTGTCGGGTACCGATCAGTGGGGTGTCGAGCAGCGGACCGCCGATCACCCAAGCTCGGGTGAGCCCCGACGTGTCACCGGGCTCGCGGCCGACAGCTGAGGAGGCGTCCGGCACGGTTCGACTGTAGCGATCGACCGGCACCCGCGACCGCCATCACCACCGAGTGCAGTAGACTAGCGGTGTCCCGGCTTGCACCCGAGTGTCGAGCGCCCACCCGTGTGCGCGCTCGATACTCGGATGGGCGCTGTGGACTCGGTTGGTTGTCGTGGGCTCGGATGACGTGTTCGCTCGGTAGCGTCGGCGGCGCATGGCCGCTCCCGCACCTCGACCACAACCTGATGCGTTGGCCGAGGTGGCCGCGACGATGATCGAACGGGGGGTGCGGCGCATTCACACCTTGGCATGGCGCGATCTCGACGACTCCGATGCTGGCGGGAGTGAGGTCCACGCCGATGAGTTCATGCGCCGTTGGGCGGCGGCCGGGCTCGATGTGACCCATCGCACCTCGTTTGCCGTTGGTTTGCCATCACGGGCCGAACGCAACGGCTACCGGGTGGTGCGCCGCGGCAGTCGGTACAGCGTGTTCCCGCGAGCAGTGCTGGCCGAGCTGACCCGTCGCGCCGGACCGAGCGACGCGCTGGTCGAGATCTGGAACGGCGTGCCGTGGTTCTCACCGGTGTGGAGCCGCAAGCCGCGGATCACGTTCCTGCATCACGTGCACGGGCCGATGTGGGGGCAGCTCCTCCCCGGACCCCTCGCGGGGTTCGGGCGGGTGCTCGAAGCCCGGTTGGCCCCGCCGTTCTACCGGCGCACGCAGATGGTGACACCGTCGGATGCCACTCGTGACGAGCTGATCGAGTTGGGGTTCCGGCCCGAACAGGTCCGTGCCGTACCGAACGGCGTGAGCGACGGGTTCGCCCCCGGCGGTGTGCGATCAACGGTGCCGCTCGTGGTCGCGGTCGGTCGGCTCGCTCCGGTGAAGCGCTTCGACGAGGTGATCACCGCTGCGGCCGCGGCACGTGTGTCGGTGCCGGAGCTTCAGTTGCACATCGTCGGCAACGGACCAATGCTTGACGATCTGATCGCCCAAGTCGACCGGCTGAATGCGTCGTCGTGGGTCACCTTCGTCGGTCACCTCTCGCATCACGAGCTCGTGTCGTTGTATCAACGGGCGTGGCTCGTGATGAGCGCGTCGCTCGCCGAGGGCTGGGGCCTCACGATGACCGAGGCGGCAGCCTGCGGCACCCCCGCCGTCGCCACGGACATCCGCGGTCACCGCAGCAGCGTGGTCGACGGGGTCACCGGCGTGCTGGCACCGCTGCCCGAGCTCGGGGCCGCGGTGGCGCGAGTGCTGAACGACCACGATCTACGCGCCAGGCTCGCCGCTGCGGCGCTGGCCCGGGCGCGCACCCTCACATGGGACGCGTCTGCCCTCGGCATCCTTGAAGCACTCGCCACCCAGGTCGGCCAGGCATAGCGGCGGGGACTCGTCGCAGCGCTTGGTTGCCATATAGTTAACACTTATCATCCCTGATGACGGGTGGTATGCGAGTCCGGTATGGCGGCTGAGAGACCGAATGGTGGCATTTGCGCATAACAATTGCTTGACCGCATCGCGGGATGGGCGTAACGTGTTCGGTGGAAATTATTGGTGTTTCGGTCAAAGTTAAACACTCGTACATCTGTAGGTTGAGGTTAGGTGGGGCAGCGTGCGGTTGTCCCATCCACATGTGTCGCGCCTGTACAGCAACAGTGGATGCCATATTTGCGCGCACAGTTCGAGAGAAGAGAAATGATCGGATCGGCCATTCGTTCGCTCGAATGGATCACCGCTTGTTGAATGCAACTAGGCGCAAATACAAG
>JANOKQ010000028.1:0-3374 GCA_031419375.1 Acidimicrobiaceae bacterium | reverse complement strand
TCGCTTCCGCCGCACATGACGCGCCTCATCGACCAGCGCGTCGACGAGCCACGCGACCTCGCCGACGCGCGGGCCCGACACAGATGGAACGTGAGCGAGTGGTACTCGATCGCCCACGACGCCCTGTTCTCACACGATGAGGATGTGGTCGCCGCGTTGGCGCCGGATTCCTCGCTAGGTGAAGCAGGCGACGTGCGAGCCGTGACGTTCGGTGAGGTGCAGGACGGCGCGGCAGGTGCCGCCGGCGCGCTTGCGGGCCTCGGCGTGGGACGAGGCGATCGCGTCGCCATTTCGCTCCCGCCGTCGCCCGAAACGGCGATGATGGTCTTCGGTGTGCTCGCCGCAGGCGCTGTTCTCGTGCCGCTACCCCGTCTCCTCGGGGGCGAGGCCATCGCATATCGCGTCGACCACGCCGGAGCGCGCCTGCTCATCACCGACGACGCCGGACACCAAAAGGTCGCACCCCACACGGCGATCGAGATCGTCACCGCGCTGCCGTCCCACGAACCCGTCGAACCGCTTGCTATGCGCGCAGAAGATCCGGCCATCCTGCTGTACACATCCGGCACCACCGGCCCTCCGAAGGGTGTGCTGCACGCGCAGCGGATGCTGCTCGGTCACATCGGGGTGGACTACGCCTTCGAACGGTTCCGGCCGGGCGACGTCTACTACGGCGCGGCCGACTGGGGCTGGATGGGCGGCCTGCTGCTCGGTCTGCTCGTCCCGTGGGCGAACGGCGTGCCCATCGTGGCCAGCCGCGCCGACGCGTTCGATCCGGCCGCAGTCATCGGCCTATGGGAACAGTGCGGGGTGACCACAGCATTCCTTCCGCCGACGGCCCTGCGGGCGATGCGCCGCGCCGGTGTCCGACCAACGACGATGCTGCGGGCCATCGTCACCGGTGGCGAGCTGCCCACCGCAGACGAGAAGGCATGGGTGCGGGGCAACCTGTCACCGGTCATCAACAACGCTTTCGGTCAGACCGAAGCCAACGCGCTGATCGGAGACTCCCTGATGCTGGGCACTGTCGGCGACGACACGCTCGGCTCCGTGTATCCCGGGCACACGGTCACAATACGCGACGAGCACGGCACCGTCGTGCCTGACGGAGAGGCAGGCGAGATCTGCATCGAGCTCCCCGACCCGGTCGCGTGCATCGGCTATTGGGACGACCCCAACGCCTATGCCGAGCGGGTGGCGGGCGGGTACCTGCACACTGGCGACGTCGGGCGTTGGGCGCTCGACGCCGTAGTGCCGCGACTGGCCTATGTGGGCCGAGCCGACGACGTGATCAAGAGCAGCGGCTATCGCATTGGACCCGGTGAGATCGAGGAGGCGCTGGTATCGCATCCGGCCGTCCTCGAGGCCGTGGCCGTCGGAGTCCCCGACCCGGTCAAGGGAGCAGTGGTGAAAGCCTATCTGCGCCTACGCGACGGCGCCGAGGCGTCCCCCGAGCTGTTCGACGAGCTCCGCGCCGGCGTCCGTGGCCGGGTAGGAGCGCACGCCTATCCCCGCGAGTTTGCGGTGGTCGACGACTTCCCCCGCACCGACACCGGCAAGATCCAACGCAAGCGGCTACGCGAGGCAGACCTCATCGAGATTCAGAGCGTCTGCCCGTGAGCGAGCGTCAGCGAGCGAACCGACAAGCACAGTGCCCCGCTCACGGGGCCACCCGAGGCATGCCGAGGGTAGACCGGTGAGCGCCCACACCTTCACCGACCCGTCCGACCGGGAACCCCGCCGTGAGACCATCGTCGTCGACGCGGAGGACAGCGAGGGCGGCGCCATGGTGATCGGCATCCGCCACCACGTGCTGCTCAACGACGAGTCGGCCCGATACGGCGGACACGACACCGGACCGAATCCGGTCGAGACCATGCTCGGCGGTCTCGCCACGGCCTCGCTCGTGATCCTGCGGATCATCGGCGGTGACGACATCCCGCCCGGTCTAGGCGTGCGCGTCGAGGCAGAGCTGAACGTCGAGCGCATCCTCGGCGCGCCGACCGACGATCCAATGTTCGCCCGGCTGGACCTGCTGTGGGAGGTGCCCGCGCACGTCGACCCTCAACGGATCGAACGATGGCTTCCCGAGCTCGGCCGACGCCGTCCCGGGCAGGCCCTGATCGACGCTGCCGGCCTTGCGACAGAAGTCGTCGTCGTTCGGTCCAGCTGACCCTACGTACCTCCGACCACCACCACGTACTACCGCCACCACCCACCATCACCTGCTACCGAAGGAAGGACCTCCATGCATCTTCCCGCCCACTCGCGGAACCGCTCGTCCCATTACCGTCGTGGCGCGCTGTCCACAACAGTTGCCGTCACGATGATCGCCGCCGCGCTCTTCAGCGGTGCGGCCTCGGCCGCCACCAAGTAGAAGACACCGACCACCAAGAGGGCCGCAGTCACCACCAAGAAGGCCGCAGTCACCACCGCTCCCGCGACGACGAGCGTGACCACCGCAGCGCCGACTTCGGCGAAGCCGCTCAAGATCGGACTCGTCGCGCCGTACTCGGGAGTCTTCGGTTTCTACGGCCCGGTCATGGAGGCAGTGATGAAGCTCCGATTCCAGCAGGCGCCGAGCATGGCCGGTCGGACCATAGACGTCGTGACCGAAGACGACCAGAGCGACCCGAAGTCGTCACTGGCCAAGGTCAAGAAGCTCGTCGAGGAGAGCAAGGTCAACGTGATCGTCTGCTGCGTGAACGGCGCCTCCAGCCTCGCCGTGGCCCCTTATCTGGCCGACGCCGGAGTGCCCATGATCGCACCCATCCCGGGCCCGAAAGGCCTCGAGGCGTTCAAGACGTCGTTCTCGATCGGATTCAGCCCAACTCAGCTCGGAACACCATTCGGTAAGTATGCATATGACAAGTTGAAGGCGAAGACGGCCGTCATATTCGCGTCGGACTTCGTCCAGGGTCGCCTCGTTATGGACGCGTTCAAGGAAGGCTTCACGAAGGCCGGAGGGAAGATCATCAACGAGATCTACCCGCCGCTCGACAACGCCGACTACGGCCCGTTCCTGTCGAAGATCGGGACCGACGCGGATATCGTCGTGAGCTTCTTTGGCGGTGCCGACGCCGTGCGCGCCGTGAAGCAGGCCGACGCCGCCGGCCTCAACATTCGCAATCGCTGGGTGGGTCTCGGGCCGATCGTGACCAAGCTCGTGCTCGGCAACATGGGCGACGCAGCGGTCGGCATCGAAGCGTTCTTCCACTACCCGGAGGACGGCATCGAGACGTCCGTAAACATGGAGTTCCTCGCCCCCCTCGAAGGTAAGGACCCCACCACCCCACCCCCAAACTTCGTGCAGGCGACCGCGTCCCCCACGGCCACCGTCATCATGGCGGCTGCGAAGACCGCCGGCCCGAGCG
>JANOKQ010000027.1:0-4354 GCA_031419375.1 Acidimicrobiaceae bacterium | reverse complement strand
CAATCGCCGCCGCGACCCCGATCCTCATCGTCGAGGAACTTCGCAAGCCCCTGACCGCGAGGAACCGTCGTGCTTGACCACTTCAAAGCGATCGCCGCCGACTTCGACAGCACCCTGAGCAGCCTCTACAGTCCCCGCATCCGACCCCTTCTACGCAACTGTCCGACCTCGATTTACTCAAGCTTTGCTGAGGACGAAGACTAGGGCGTCGTCTCGCAGCCGCCGGTGTGAGTGTTCGAGAGCGGCGTCAAATATGGCGTCCGCAACGGCTTGTGGTCCGGCTGTTTGGTGGAGTTGCACCGCGCGACGTACCGGTGCGTCTCCAAGAAAGGATCGCTGCTCGTCGCGAGCTTCGGTGACACCATCGGTGTAACCGATGATGCGCGTTGGCCGACCGAGCGATGCTGAGCTGGCATGCGAATCTTTCCACTCCACGCCGAGGAGTGGAGTCGTCGCTGACCACTCGCGCCACTTTCCGTGTTCCAGGCACAGGACGGCGGGATGCCCGGCGTTGATGTACTCGCAATTGCCATCGGCGTCGACGCTGATCAGGATGCCTGTCGCGATCGTGTTCATCTCGATGACTGATCGATTGATCAGAGATGACACCTCCCCGAGGCTGTGTCCTGCCCGCCACAGCAGCGACAGTTGCGCGCGTAGCCGGAAAGCGTGAAGTGCCGACTCGCTTCCGTGGCCAGCCACATCGACGAGACACACCAGAGCGGCCCGGTCGTGACGAATCAGGACCTGACAGCTGTCTCCTGGCATCGAAGCATGCGCAGCTGACTGTCGGTACCCGAGCTCCCATCCCGGAGGCGATTCTGGTATCTGCAGAAGCTCCGTTGTGATTGCGTCGAAGACGACGTCGCGTTCTCCGGCCTGCTCGATGATCCGGCGAGCCTCACGCAACTCGTCAACGGCTCGCTCCTCTACCCGCTCTGCCGCCCGCAGCGGATACAGCACCAGCATTCCCAACGCGACGACCTGCAAGACAGCCGCGATGGACAGGGCCAGTTTGGCGTCGGGCACGAAACGAAGCATCAATGCTGAACCAGTCGTCAAGACGATGGGCGCAATCACTACCGCGGCGACGAGCCGTCGGCCGAGCTGGGCTGTTGCGCCAGAGCGTGTCAGGCGGGCCATCAATCCGGTGGTCGGCTGGGCAAAGGAGACGGCGACACCGAGCAACATGAGCGCGATGGCAGTATGCAACGCCATCCCCACGATGACAAAGGAGGAGCCGAGCAATCGGCGGTCTACCCCGATGAGGAATCCGATCACCGCCGCCGCACCAACTGAGATCGTTCCCAATGCGAGGCCCTGCATCAGGCGTGGCGCCCGCCGTGATGTCATCAACACCCCGGCACTGCCGATGCATACCAGCCCCACGCACGTCTCTGCGACTGGTCGGCCCGGAACTCGGGTGGAGGCGGCGACGAAACTGTCCGACGGCCACAATCCCTCCAACCAGGTGCCACCGGTGACGGCAATGTGCAAAACGATCGTCATCACGCCGTACATCGCTATTGCGAAGAATCCCAAGCCGGCAAGCCACCGGATCATCCGCCCAGGACGGGCCGCAGACACGGCCGCAAGTCCGCCAACCACGAACGCGATCGCCGCGTTGGGATACATCGGAGGAAGCGACGGATACAACTGAACCAGAGCCGTCGATTTGGCCAGGTAACCCACCAACACCAAGAATCCAATCGATGCTGCCAGCGCAGCAGCCAACCTCGAGAGCACCACCAACCTCGCCGAAGCAGCAACCAAGAACCGCGGACGATCCAGATCGCTGAAGGCAGCACCGTCGCTCTCGCTCACAGCGGCGGTCGGCGCAGCTATCCCAATCACGATCGACAACGTACAACAGGACGTGGAGATTCGAGGAAGGGTGCCCGGGGCGATGAGGTCCGCGGTGAGTCCGGCGACACCGTCGACGATCCGAGAACCTTCGTTACGCTCACGTATGCAGCGGTAACCCGAGACCCACGCCGCCGACGGTCCGGGGCGATCATGCTTGTCCCGGGTTTAGTCGTGCGGCAACCTTCGGTTGCGCCTACCGGCGGACGTTCGGCGCCTCACCGGGCACCGACCGACGCGCTCTGGAGAAAGTGCCACCGAAGTCACCCGCAGATTGAGCAGCGGCGGCAATCAGGACGGACCGAGCGAAATGATTAGTCGTTGCAGTAACCGATCTTGCGTCCAGGAGCGCGTCGAGCATTTTGATCATCCAGAGTTGAAAGCCGTACTTCGACTTGACCTTGCCATTCAGCGATTCTAACGCTGTGCCATGCACCACGTCGGCCGACCCGGAGACCGCCGCCGCCGACCTTCCCCTGCGTACTCGCCCGCCCCAGCGCACCTGCGCGTCGTAGGGCACGCCGGAAACTGATATCGGGCTATATCCGCTCGATAGCCGTGTGGACGATCTCGGTCAGGTCAGCGAGCAACTCCGACTCGTTCGTGTTGATCATCTGGGCCTGCACCCAGCGCCCGCCAACGGAAGCGTCAATCGTCTCTTTGCTCTCGTCGAAGAAGGCGAGGTCGCCCAAGCCCGGCTCCTCCTGGAGGCCCGCCTGCGCCCGTTCTGCCTGCTCCCGTCACGGGCTCATGGACCGGCATACCCAGCGCTGCTTCTGCCTCGGCGGCTGACAGGAACCGGCAAGGATCCTGCGAATCACCGGCGACGCTCGACGAGCTCTCCCAGTCGAACGCGTTCCTCCGACCGTGCGCTCTCGCCGCGTCTTTACGTGGTCGTGCGAAGTCCCAGATTCATTGTTCATGGTTTGCTCCTGGGATCGGACTCGTTGAGCGCGACGTCCCGAAAGATTCTTGCGATTGGCGTTCCGGCGAGCCCGGGCGAGTTCTCCGGCTGTGCCCAGACGTTGGAGCGAAGAAAGGTGAGGAACTGTTCGGCACCGTCTGCAGTGTCGAAGTCGAGATCGATGATCATGAAGCGAGGGTCGTCGATCGGATGCTGCAGTCGGTGTCCGCGAACGCCGGCTTTCGTACGGAAGTCGGCGAATCGATCGAATGCCGCCTTCCAGACGTCGAAGTCGTTGATGGGGTGCTCGATGTGAAGTGTCGTCATCGTGATCCTTTGCTGCTGGCCGCTGCCTGCTCGTCTTGCACCGTAGGGACGCCCGCGTTCGGTCGCCATCCCACTTTCCTGGGATTCGCGACGAGTCGCTGGCATACAGTCGCCTTGTGTTGTCCAGACCTGCGTACCGCGAGACGAAACGTCGCATAGCTGAGATCTGCCAGACCGCCAGCGACGCAATGTCGTTGCGTGTTCGGGTACTCGAGGAGATCCGAGCAGTCGTCGGCTTCGATGCCTTTGCCTGGCTGATGACCGATCCGCAGACGTGTGTCGGCCACGCGCCGCTCGCCGACGTCCCCAACGTTGCCGATCTGCCCTGCCTGATTCGTCTCAAGTACCTCACCAAACTCAATCGATGGACCACGATCACGTCTCCACCGGTTGCCCGGCTCGATGCCGCAACGGGAGGGGACCTTGCGCGCAGCCTGCTGTGGCGAGACCTGCTCTGCCAGTACAAAGTCGTCGACGTCGCTTCGACAGTTTTCAAAGACCAGTTCGGCTGCTGGGGCTTTCTGGACCTGTGGCGATCGCATTCCACCGCAACGTTCAACGAGGGTGAAGCCGCGTTCCTCGCCGACATCACGGTCGACGTGACAGCTGCACTGCGGAGCGGCCAAGCGAGCACCCTGGTGGCCATGTCCTCGGACGAGGCGAAGCGCATCGGGCCCGTCGTTTTGTTGTTGTCTCCTGACCTCACCGTGCTCGCCCAGACCCCAGAGACTGAGCAATACCTTCGGACACTTGTACCTTCGCCCACGGAGAGGTCGCCGATCCCAGCAGCCGCGTACAACGTCGGTGCACAGCTACTCGCGGTCGAAGCGGGCGCCGACCACAGCCCACCGCTCGCTCGCATGCACCTGGGCGATGGCGCGTGGGTGTCGGTGCGCGCTGCCCGGATCGGCAGTACCCCGGACAAAAACGCGAGGAGCATCGCGATCTCAATCGAGGTAATCGCGCCCAGCGAACGGCTGGTGATCTTCGCCCTCAGCTTCGGACTCAGCCAACGAGAGACCGAACTGCTGACACATCTCGCCAGGGGCAGCGACACCCGAACGATTGCCCAACAGATGTTTCTGTCCGAGCACACCGTGCAGGATCACCTCAAATCGATCTTCGCCAAGACGTCCACACACAACCGAGGCACCCTGGTCTCGCGAGCGGTTGGCGCCTGAGCCCACGGCGCTCGTCGCCTCACCCTCGGGCGCGCTCGCCGCGCGCAGCGTTGGCAACGATGGTCGAGTTCCGCTGTGC
>JANOKQ010000026.1:0-3689 GCA_031419375.1 Acidimicrobiaceae bacterium | reverse complement strand
CACCGCACCGGTGACGCGCGTACCTCCGTCGCCGACGGGCTCGCCGCGACGGCCAAGGTGATCACCGCCGCTGCGGCGATCATGGTTTTCGTGTTCGGCAGTTTCCTGCTGGAAAACGACCGGGTGCTCAAGCTGATGGGTGTCGGCCTCGCCACCGCGATCCTGCTCGACGCGACCATCGTCCGCATGCTGCTCGTACCGGCGACGATGGAACTGCTCGGCGACAAGAACTGGTGGCTGCCCCGCTGGCTCGATCGCCTGCTGCCGAACATCGACGTCGAAGGCCACACCGAAGGACACACCGAAGGCCACACCGACGACGATCCCGACACCACGCCCGGCCGCGAACCCGTCCTCGCGTCGAGGAGCTAATGCATTCAGGTCACGGGATCCGTCGATCGCCCGAATCCCGTGACTTCAAAGTCTGACGTCGTGTTCCGTCGGCTGCTGGCCAACTCGTTGGTGACCAGTGTCACGAGCACGTTCTTGTGGTTTGCCCTCACGTTCTGGGTGTACCTGGAAACTCGCTCAGTGGTGTCCACCGGGGTGATCGGCGGCGCGTACGGCTTGGCGTCAGCCGCGTTCGGGCCGGCCTTTGGCACCTATGTCGATCACCACCGGAAGAAAGCCGCAATGGTGCTCGCAACATCAGTGTCGACGGCCTGCTTCACGCTGGCGGCGGTGCTGTTCCTCGCCGTTGACAGTGAGAGCCTGCTGCGGTTACGCGGCCCGTGGTTCTGGCTCCTCGTCGCGGCCTCGCTGCTGGGATCGGTCGCAGGCCAGATGCGCAGCATTGCTCTCTCGACCTGCGTCACCCTGCTCGTTCCCGAGGATCGTCGCGACAAGGCCAACGGCCTCGTCGGTACGATCACCGGCGTCTCGTTCGCGATCACCTCCGTGTTCAGCGGTCTCGTGATCGGCCAGCTCGGAATGGGTTGGGCCCTCTACATTTCCGTCGCCCTCACGCTGGGAGCCCTGATCCACCTCCGAGGCATCGTCATCGACGAGCCAGAACCGGCGTCCGACGCTGCGAACAAGGCCCCCAGGGTCGACATCCGCGGTGCCCTCGACGCGATCCACGCCGTGCCCGGCCTCTCCATGCTCATCGCCCTCGCCGCGTTCAACAACCTGCTCGCCGGAGTGTTCATGGCGCTCATGGACGCGTACGGCTTGTCGCTCGTCTCGGTCGAGACCTGGGGTTTGCTGTGGGGCGCGATCAGCCTGTCGTTCATCGCTGGCGGGCTGGCCGTCGCCCGCTTCGGTCTGGGGGCTGCACCACTGCGCCTCATTTTGCTCGGCAACGTCGTCAACTGGACGGTGTGCGCGGTGTTCGCGTTGCAGTCGTCGATCGTGCCGCTCGTGGTGGGCATGGCCATCTGGCTCGGCTTGATCCCGGTGATCGAGGCCGCAGAGCAGACCGTCCTGCAACGCGCGATTCCCTACGAACGCCAGGGTCGGGTGTTCGGCTTCGCTCAACTCGTCGAGAACGCTGCGGCTCCCGTCACCGCGTTCATGATCGGACCAATTGCCGAGACGTTTTTCATGCCCTTCATGACCGACGGCCGTGGTGCCGACGCGATCGGCGGCTGGTTCGGTATCGGACCCGAACGGGGCATCGCGTTGATGTTCACCATCGCTGGGCTCGTCGGCATCGCCGTCACCCTGGCCGCCAGCGCCTCACGTTCCTACCGGCGGCTGTCAGCAGCCGGTACCCCTGCGGCGAGCTGATCGCTCAGCGAACCTCCCTCTTGAGTGCGGACAAACGTCGGCCGCATCGCTGCACTGATCCGGTGTGCGGCGGTGCCGAGTATCTCGTGAACTTCGTCTGGTGCGTTGGTGATGGTGATGTCAAAGCTGGTGGCGAGGATGACGATCATTGATGCGAGCCACTCGAGGGATACAGCCTGGACATCCATCCGGGTACGCCGGGCGTCGATGGTCTGGGGTGTCGCGTCGAACCGTCGGGCGATCGTGGCCACCTGTTCGAGTGACGCCTCGACCTCGACGGTGGCCCGGTGCACGGCGGCTACCTCGCGCATGCCTTCGGCAACGAAGGCGGCTGCAGTTTCGGTGGGGAGGGGCCTGGCTTCGAACCGGGCCCCGGCGAGTGCGGGGTTGGCCATGCGGTCGATGCGGAAGGTACGCCAATCGTTTCGACGCATGTCCCACGCAACCAGGTACCAACGCCTGCCGGCGGACACGAGCTGGCTGGGTTGAACGAGGCGGTGCGAGGTTTCGCCGTCGCGGCGTTGGTAGTCGAAGCGGATCTCTTCCCGGTCGCGGCAACCCTGACTCAACACGATCAACGACGCGGCCGGGACCGTTTCAATGGTTGGCGACCATGACATCACCTCGACGCTGTGTTGGAGCGCATCGACACGACGTCGGAGGTGATCGGGCAGGATCTGGTCGAGTTTGGCCATCAATGCGATGGTGGTGTCCTCGATGCCGTCGAGCGAGGCGACGGCCGCAGTACGCAACCCAATGGCGAGAGCGACTGCTTCGTTGTCGTCGAGCAGCAGCGGCGGGACATGTGCGCCGACAGCAAGGGTGTAGCCGCCGTCGAGGCCCGGTCCGGAATCGACCGGGTAGCCGAGCCCACGAAGTCGGTCGATGTCGCGGCGCACCGTCCGTTCGCTGACACCGAGGCGTTGAGCGAGGTCGGGCCCCTTCCAGTGACGATGGGTCTGCAGCAACGTCAACAACGCCAACGCACGCTTGGTGGGATCGCTCACCGGGCTCGCTCACTCATCGTTCGGGTCCTTGTTCAGTCGTAGTGGTTGACCATGCGGATGCTCAGGGCGAGCATCACCGCCATCGTGACCGCGACGACGGCGAAACCCTTCGCCAGGGCGGCACCGTTGAAGCCTTCGAGGATCAACGAGCGGGCCGCTTCCATGACGTAGGTGACCGGGTTGAGCGTGGCGGCGACCTCCATTGGTCGGGTGAGCTGGTTGCGGGGGACGAAGTTCGGGGTGAGGAACAGCAGCGGGAAAAAGATCATGCTGGCACCCTGTGTTGCTGCCGCGCTGCGCGTCTTGAGGGCGATCAGCTGCATGAACCCGCTGAACACCATCGCCCACAATGCGACCATCACGATCAACAGAACGAACCCGGCGATGCCGGACTTGACACGGATCCCGAACAGCAGCGCCAGGAACACCATGACGGCAGCGACAACGATGGTCTTGACGAACTCTGCGTACAGGCGCCCGAGGATGAGCGCCATCCGTGAAATCGGTGTCGCCCGGAGCTTGTCGAAGTAGCCGCCCTCGATCTCTTCGACGAGATACAGCGCCGCCCCGCCGAACGATGCCGACAACAGCAGAGAGGCCGGGAGTTGGAACGCCCCGTAGTTCTGGCCTTCGAGGAACGGCGTGCCCTCAGACGGGAAGATGCGTGCGGCCTGACCGACGTTGACGACGAGGAAGAACAGCGGAATGAACATCGTCGGAAACAGCGAGTCGGGGGTCCGTAGCGATTCTCGGATGGCGCGCCCACCCAGGATCAGCGAATCGCGGAGCGCACCCGTGGTCGCGTTTCGTGGGGCCGGGAGCGGGCGGTGGCGAGGTTCGGTCATCACGGTCATGGTCAGATCTCCTTCACTTCGCCGGCGACCCGTTCGCGGGTACGGCCGGTTGCGTCGAGGAACACATCATCGAGGGTCGGGTCGGTCGCAAGGCCCTTGC
>JANOKQ010000025.1:0-12298 GCA_031419375.1 Acidimicrobiaceae bacterium | reverse complement strand
GAGCACAGACTGATACAGACCACAGGGTGCGCGTTGGTGGTGCTTCAACACGCGGGCATCGAGCGCGAGCCAGCGACCGTCGTCGGTTTGCACCTTGGCCGAGATCACCAAGTGCGTGTGCAACTGCGGATCGTCGAGACGCAAGGCGGTCTCCCGGAACGCGTCGACCGTCAGGCCTTGGCTGTCGGGTGCAGGGTCCACCGTTGGAACGGATACGGGTCGTCGAACCGAACTGCTCCAGATAGTCGATGGCCGCTCGCACCGCCACGTCATGGCACTCCGCCAGACCTTCGTCGCCGGTGAGGGCCCACCACACCAACAACGACTTCGACACCTCGCCCGACAACCCCAACCCGGCCGCCTGCGAGCCCGTCCACCGTCTCGGCTCCTCGCCTGGCGCCTGCGTCAAGTACTTCGTGTAGGTACCTCGCCGTCGCAGCAGCCGGCCCAGCGTAGAGCGTCGTCACCCGCATCATGACCACACACCACCTTGTGCCGGAACCTGTCTGTCATGCATCGGTTGAGTGGTTCGGGTGGTCACCCGCCTGTGGATAAACATTGCAAAGTCTCGTTTATCTTGGAGAACTCCAATATATTGATGCCATGTCCGAACTTCTGCCACTGGCTGACGCAGCCGACCTCCTTGGGGTGTCGGTCGAGCGGGTTCGCCAGCTGGTGGTCGGCGGGCAGCTCCCTGGTCAACGATTCGCCAACGTGTGGGTGGTACCCAAGGAAGCGATCGCTGCGCGGCGGCACTCGCCCGGTGTCCGCGGGCGTCCACTCGGTCCACGGAGCGCGTGGCGGGAGATCCTCGCCGGCCCGATCGACCTCCAACGTCCGGGTAGATACCAACGCCGCGCAGCCGTCATCCGCTGCGAAATGAGCCGAGCAGATGCCGCCGCGCTGCCTGAAATGGTCGGTGCACTGTTCGGGGGCGTACGCGCCGCCATAGATCTCGGCGAGCAGGTGGCGCTCGACGACAGCGTCGACCTCTACCTGCCGGCCAAGTCATTCCGCGGCCTCGACGCACGAGTCGCGTTCGTTCCCGATGCGGCGGGTCGCATTGCTCTCCGAGTTGTTGACGATGACGCGTGGCATCTCATCCCAAAGGGTCCGCTCGCCCCTCAGAACGCAGTGGTACTCGACCTGCTCGAGTCCGGCGATCCGCGGCATTGGATCGCCGCAGAACACCTGGCCGACGCCAATGGCTGAGGCTGCGGTCGTTCGTCTCCCCGTAATGGCAGGCGGCCAAGCGGACTCATGGCGCGCGCGCTCATCGAGATCGCGCCAAGGCTCGGGCAGCACTGGCTTTTGATCGGCGGACAGATGGTGTTTCTCCGCGAGGTCGAACGCCACGCGACGGACGTTCGCCCCACCAACGACGTCGATCTTGTCGTAGACCTACGCGTCGAGCCAACCGCCCGCGCGCAACGCTGGCGGCCCTCGAACACGAGTGGGCGAAGTCGGTCGCCCTGGCGGAAGCTCTCCCCGAGGACACGCTGCATGAGTCGGTCAACGACGAGTGGTCCTTCGTCCAGACGCTGCGACATCTCGTATTCGCGATGGACAAGTGGTTCACGATGCCGATTCTCGGAGAACGCTTCCACCCGATCGGGTTGCCGAACACCGGCTCCGTAGACTTCCCGTGGCCCGGCCTCGACTACGACCTGACGCCGTCTGTCTCGGACTCTCTCGCCGTGCGCGCGGACCGGGCCAAGCGCTTTCGCGACTATCTCGCCTCGGTTGCGACGACCGACTTCACACGACCCATCGACGTGCTCGAGAACGGCACGAACCCGGTGCAAGAGTGCATCTACACCGTCTTTGAGGAAGAGTTCTGGCACAATCGTTACGCGCTGCGCGACCTCGCGCAGCTGCAAGCGGCGAAATGAAACCGGGCTCGCGGCCTCGACGTACGAGTCGCGTTCGTTCCCGATGCGGCGGGCAGCGTCGCTAGGGCCTGTACGGCCACTGACGGACATTTCGCCGTGTCACGATGGGTTCGGCGTGGCAAGCTAGTGCTGTGACTACCGAGCTGCTCGAAAGGATCGTTGTCGATCCGGCAATCTGCTTCGGGAAGCCGACGATTCGCGGTCATCGTCTTTGGGTGTCCTTGATTCTTGGCTACCTCGCCGAGGGATGGACAGTCGACGCAGTGCTGGCTGAGTACCCGCAGCTGGAAGTCGATGACGTGCTGGCCTGCATCGCCTATGGCGCGCGGCTCGCCGACGTCCGGTTCGCCGACCTCGACGCTGCCGGGTGAAGTTCAAGCTCGACGAGAATTTGAGCCAGAGCGTCCGTCGACGGCTCACCGCGGCCGGACACGATGTGTCCACAGTCGTTGATCAGCAGATGGCTGGCGTAGCGGATGCCGTCGTGTATCGCACGTGCGCCGACGA
Source organism: Acidimicrobiaceae bacterium (assembly GCA_031419375.1). Taxonomy (GTDB): domain Bacteria; phylum Actinomycetota; class Acidimicrobiia; order Acidimicrobiales; family Ilumatobacteraceae; genus VFMC01. Next base: position 9,899 of record JANOKQ010000025.1, on the reverse strand, counting down.
GGGCCGCGTGCTCGTGACACTCGATCTCGACTTCGCCAACCCGTTCGTGTTCGACCCGCGTCCGACCGCTGGGATCATCGTGCTCCGGTTGCCAAAAATGCAAGGACCGAGCGATGTCGCCGCCGTGGTGGATCAACTGGTGATCGTCGCATGGGATCGCGATGTCGAGGGGGCACTGTGGATCGTGTCGGTACGCGGTGTGCGCCGCTTTGTTCCGCCCAGCACGTGAGTCGTTGCTCGATCGGCCGCCCGCGATAGACCGGTCTCCAACCCGTAGCGGCCGGTCGCTTGCGGTCGTCAGAAGCCGCAGCGCTCAGCCGGTAGTGTCGGCGACGTGGCTGATGGATCGGGTGCTCGTTCAGCGTTGGCGCTCCTGCTGCGGGCGGCCGAGAACGGGCAGCTCGATCAGATCTGCGAGCGTTTCGACGTTCGAGTGCTGTCTGCGTTCGGAAGCGTTGTTCATGACTCGCCGGTCGAACCGAACGACCTCGATGTCGGCGTGAGTTTTCAACGCGACACCGAGGGCCAACGGGTCCGTGATCCGCGCGATCGAATCGCGCTGTGGACTGCGCTTGTCGAGCTCACCGGATACGAGGGAATCGACCTCGTCGTGCTCGACGTCGACAACCCGGTACTTCGAGCAGACGCACTGACCGGCGTTCCGCTGTACGAGTTCAAGGCTGGCGAGTACGCGGAGGCGCAGATCGCCGCCGTCGGTGAACGTCGTGACACGGCCCACCTTCGTCGGCGCAACCTAGAGCTGATGGCCCAATGATCCCGATGTCGCCCAACAGCGACGCGATCGAGCGGCGACTCGCCCATCAACGCGAGCTCCTGGCGGAACTTCGCAAACTTCACCCACTGACGGCGGATCGTTTGTCGGCGGAGCCACTCGTTCGCGCGGCGGTCGAACGGATCATGCAGGCCGTCGTCGATCTGGCGCTCGACATCAATGGACACATCGCGAGCAGCGTGCTGCATCGGTCGCCCGCGACCGGTCGAGAATCGTTCGATCTGATGGTGGTCGCGGGGGCCCTGGACCCGGTCCACGTCGAGAGCTTGAAGCCAGCCGTTGGGTTGCGCAACATCCTGGTCCACATGTACGCAGACATCGATACCGCGCTGATCGCGGAATCGGCACAGGAGTTCGAGCAGACGTTCTCTGACTACGTCCGCGCTGTAGCGCGTTGGGTGCTCGACCGAACCTGACGCGGCTGCCGGTGCAGCCGCCATCAGAACGCGGCGAAGCACCAGGGGGTCGTCGGCCAGCGGAAGAGTCGTTCGGCGAGATCGACTGAGCCTGAGCGATGCTCCACGATTCGGCCAGCCGCTGCGAGCTGCAGCGCAGAGACCCCACCCATCCCCAGCGAGCCCAGCTCGCCACTGTCCAGCTCGATGTCTGGCGGCGTTGCCGTGGCTTCGCAGGTCGCCGCGCCATCGTCATCCACGACGAGCCGAATCGTGGCTGGCAACAGACCCTGACGATCACGAACCGCGATCGTTAGGGCGCGATCGGACCGATACTGCCGATCGGCCGATGCAGCCGGTGACAGCAACCGCACCCACGTGAAGTCGACTCGGTCGCGCTCGCCGACCGAGCGGGCATCGACGGCGAACAGTCGAATCGAGTCGCTGGGCCATCCTCGCGTCTGCGGTGACCGAGCTGACCCAGTCCAGCTCGCAGCAGAATCGCCACAGACGCGCCTCGTCAAGCGCAGTGACACCAAGGAGGCCTTCGACCTCGCACGTGGCGCGCGGGCGTCCGTGTTCCCACTTGTCAGTCACGGTGTAGCGGGCGAACCCGACTGTTCGTTCGTCACGACGGAGCAGGATCAAGCGGGCGCCGCTCGGGTCATCGCCTGGTCTGGGCAACAGGCCCGCGGCAACCTTCCACCATCGCTCGGGGATGCCGGTGAAGCCGGGTCAGGTCGCGCGTACCTCGTCGTACACCGCCGATGCGGCCGCCCACCACGTCTCCGGATCGGCGATCACCACCTCGGCGTCATCGTCGATCACGACGGGGAGGAACTGGGTCGTCGTCGCGTCGATGACGAGTTGCACCCGTTCGGTCGCCACGCCGTATCCGAAGCGACCGTAGATCGGGTACTCCGCAGCCACCAGACAGCTCACCACGTCGCCCCGATCGACCGCATCGTGAAAATCCTGGAGGAGAAGTCGTGACACGAGCCCGTGGCGACGATGCGTGGGTGACGTCGTGACCTGGGTGAGCAGTGCCGCCTGAACGACGGCACCTGGCAGCGTCGCCTGCGACGAATGCGAGCGCACGGTGGAGACGATCTGGCCGTCGTCGAACGCAGCGCGCGTACGGTCGAGCTCGACCCCGGACCGAGCCCACTCACCGATACCGGCAACGGGTTTGGAGTGAAAGCCTCTCAGCACTGCGTCGTAAAAGGCTTGGATCTCGTCATCAACGATCGTTCGCAGCTCCAAGCTCATCGCCGGAGGTTAGACATCGGCGTTCGCTCGACACCCGCCAGTTTCCCCGAAGAACGACTCATTCAAGATCGGGCTCATCACAGCGGCATCACCGACCGATGAACACTGCACGACGAACATTGCACGACGAACAGGAGGTGACCCCGATGACACGCCAGTACATGGATCTCCACGACGGTGACCTCGTCGTGCTGGCGAACGCCCTCGACACCACCAGCGACGAGCTCCGCAGAGAGCTCGAACGGCGACCCTGGTACGCCAACGACGTTTTGCGTCGACCGGAAGTGATCGATTCGGTGCTGCACGGAACCGGACCCGACCAGCTGGCCGTGTCGCCGCTGCTGTTCTTCGCGGTGCTGGTCCACTGCACGGCCGAGGAGTTGTCCGCCAGCGCTTGGGTGGATGAGTGGGCAGGGCCCGGCTGCCGGATTCCAGTGTTCGACGTCGAGCCGCTCCTCGAGTTCGCTGACGCTCCGGCGCGGCTGAAGTTCACGGCCCGACTGCTGGCCGGTTTCGCCGTTCCCACCGCTGCACCCGTCCCGGTTGATCGCCTCGATCTCGACGAGCTCGTCGACTGGCTCGGCGTGGTCGAGCCGGACGATCACATCGTGCTGCTGTGCCAGCTCGGTGATCTCGCTCTGTTCCGCGCCGGCGTGTTTGCCGACAGCGTCGGCGCTACCGCCCTGTCGAGCGCTCAGGCCGAGCACCTCGGGCGGTCGGTACGGATGACCGACGACGAGTTGGACCATCTCGTCGACCATGGGTCGGCGACGCCAGGGTTGGACGCGCTCGAGACGTTGAGTTCGGCGTGGTACCGGGCCGCGGCCGAGAGCTCACCATCGTCACCGGTTCTGCTTCGTGACGTCGCTCATCGAATCCGTGCGGCGCGTCGATTCTTGAACCACGCCGCCGACCGCTACCTGTATCGCAGCCAACCCGGTTGGGCACCCGGGATGTGACGATCAGGGCGACGGGTCACCGGGGCCTTGGCCGCGGAAAGGTCCGAGTTGATCGCGCTCCGCATTTCAGGTGGAGGAGCGCCGGCACCATCAGCAGCCGGTGGCGTCGCGTAGACGCTGGCACGCTTGGACCAACCGGTGGGGTTCGAGCTTCACGATCTGTCGACGGAAGGACGCTCGCGGAATCGTGTGGATGTTGTCGAAGTTGACGACGCAGTCCGACGGGACGCCGTCGTCGCGTGTGGTCAGTTCGAGTTCGGAAACGAGTCCCCGGACAGTGCGGGTGATCGCCGCCACGACGACGGACCCGATGCGATCAGCGACGGGGTCTCGCGTCAAGACGAGGACCGGTCGATCACCGCCGGGGGTGGCGGCGAACCACACCTCACCGTGCTGCATCGGCCCAGTCCGACCAGTCTTCGGCGGGTCCCCACTCGGCGATCTGGCCGATCGCTCCCTCGTCGGCGGTGAGCGGATGATCGACCCAGGTCAGGGCATCGTGCTCGGAGGCGAGTCGGGTGAGGTGACGGTGAAGCGCCTCCCGCAACAGTGCGGACTTGTCGATGCCGAGTTCTTCTGCCCAGCGTTGTACGCGAGCCGCCTCGTCGTCGTCGACCCGAAAGCTCATCATCGTCATACACGAAGCCTATATCGTATGACACCATGTCCGCACCGTCACGGTTGTGTTCGCGGTCGCTCCACACTCGGCAGAAGCTCTTGCCTTTTACCGTGCGCGCCGACGTGCCGTACGACGTAGATCCGCCTGCCGGCAGCCCGACGGTCGGTCATCACGTCAGTGGCGGAAATCGTGTTCGCGATCATGCATACTGGGGCGCGTGACCGATGACGATCGGGCAGAACTGATGCGACTTCGCGAGTCCATTCGCGAGCACTGGGCACTGCTGGCCTCTCGAGCGAAGAACCCGATCGATGGTGTCACCTGGAGTCCAGATACCGATCGCTTCGACGTCCTACTTCGCGCCTTGGCTACGCAGGCTGGTCTGGACGCGTCGGCACTTCCCTGGACAAACTTCCAGCGTCGGGAGATTGATGAGCTGTGCCGCTCGGCCAGCGTGCTCGAGGGACCTCCACTCTGGCCCCTCTGACCGCGGCGGAGCGGCGGGTGACGGTTCGAACTCGAAGACCGACAGCGGCCGAGTTGGAGGACTTCGGTGCAACTGGCGAGAGCGCTGACAGCGTCATTTGTCAGATTGCAACGATGACCGCGTCGACGATTCCCACGGTGTGGGTCCTCGGCGACCAGTTGGACCGAACGCGGGGAGCCCTCGCAGGCCGGATGCCAGGCGAGTGCCGTGTGCTGCTCGTCGAGAGCCAGGGCTTGATCATGTCCCGGCGGTGGCATCGCCAGCGGCTTCACCTCGTTCTGTCGGCGATGGAGCACTTTGCGGTCGAACTCACAGCGGAGGGTTTCGATTCGATCACCGCAGGGCGAGCAGCCTTCGGCAAGGTCTTCGCGACCACATCGCTGAGGTCGGCGCCCGAAGTGTCATCGCGATGGAGCCGATGAGCTGGAACGGGCCGCCAGATGCTGGAGGATCTGGGTGTCCAGTTGGTGCGAAACGACCTGTTCCTGTGTCACTATGAGGACTTCGCCAGCTGGGCAGCCGGCCGCAAGAAGCTTACGATGGAGGACTTCTACCGCTGGCAGCGGCAGCGACTCGGCGTGCTGATGGACCACGGGGCCGGTGGTCCCGAACCAGTCGGCGGCCAGTGGAACTTCGACAACGACAATCGCGAGCCACCACCCCGAGACGGTCGAAGCTGGCCGCCGATCACGATGTTCGAACTCGATGAGATCGATCATTCCGTGCTTGATCGACTCCCGGCGACGACGTTCGGCGCCGATCCCGACGGAACATGGCCCGTCACCCGCTCGCAGGCGCTGACTCGCTTGGAGGAGTTCGTCGATCGTGGCCTGGCCGCGTTCGGGCCACACGAAGACGCAATGCTCGTCGGCGAGTGGAAGATGGCCCACTCCGCGCTGGCCTCGTCGATGAACCTCGGCCTCGTGCACCCGTCAGAGATCGTCGACGCGGCCGAATTCGCGTACCGGCGTGGTGCCGCCCCGCTGAGCTCGGTCGAAGGTTTCGTCCGCTCGGGCATCCAGAGCCAGTAGACCCCCCACACGTACTCACGCCACCCGATCTACCGCCACCGAAACGAGCTCCGCGCCGTGCGGCCTGTCCCGCCGGCGTTGACCGAGAACGCGAGCACCGAGATGGCCTGCGTCGCAAGCGTCGTCGGTCATCTCGGCGATCACGGGTACGCGCACCACATCGAACGGCTGATGGTGCTCGGCAACCTGGCACTCACCGCCGGTGTCGACCCGTTGGCGATAACCGACTGGATGCGGGCGGGCTTCGTCGACGGTGCCGAGTGGGTGATGCTGCCCAACGTGATCGGGATGGCGTTGTACGCCGACGGCGGGATGATGGCCACGAAGCCGTACGCGTCCGGTGGCGCGTACATCGACAAGATGAGCGACTCGTGCCGGTCGTGCCGCTTCGACCCCAAGCAGCGGGTCGGGCCCGATGCCTGCCCTATACGACGCTCTACTGGGACTTCCTGGCACGCCACGCCGACGTGTTGGCAACGAATCACCGGATGGCCCGCCCACTGGCTGCGATGCGCAAGTTGAGCAACCTGCCTGACGTACGTGCTCGCGCGCTCGAGGTCCTCGAACGTCTCGACAACGGCGCGCTCTGACGCTGGACGATCAGCCGGCACCCCCGATTGAAGCCGAACCGGGAACTTACCCGTCGAGCGAACAACGGGGTAGGGGTACGGTCGGGCTCTGGGAGAAAGGGGGCCGACGATGGCCGAAGACACGACAGCCGACAAGCTCGCGGCGCCGATTCACTGGCCGTCGCGGCCTCGCGACGTCAGAGTTCGACGCCCAAATAGGTGGCCTTGAACTACTCGGCGATGCAGCCCTCCAGGTCGAATTCGGTGCCGGCGACTTCGCCGCGACCGACTTCGCCGCAGCCGAGCAGGACCCCACCACTGACTTCGGAACAACCCGGCGAGGGCATGTTCGACAGATATGCGAATGCTCGTAGCTCAGAGACCGGCGAGTCGACGCAGCGCCGTGCCGTCTTCGAAGTAGAGGTTGCCCGCCAGGTCCGCAGACACTGCACCGACGGCCGACACAGCCGAATCGCGAGCAGCGACACCGTCCACCGGTGCGACGCCTGCCTGACGGGCGATCACGAGATGGACCGCTCCGGTATCGATTCGCACGATCGCGCCGCTGATCGCGTCGGTGATGTAAACCCGGTTGGCTGCTCCGACTGTCAACCCGTCGAGCGAGAGGAAGGCCACATCGCCAGCCGGTGTACCGTCTGCGATCCAGGAACCGTCCGCTCCGGCGAGCGGGTTCGCGCCGCCGCCGGCGAGCGTCGACAGGGTTCCGTCGGCGGCAACCCGGCGCACCGCCAGCGTCGTGGAATCGGCGAACACCAGGTTGCCGGCGGCATCGATGACCAGGCCGGTGACCACGCCGATCGCGACCGTGCCGGCCTGTTGACCATCCCCGATCGGTTGGCCTGCAACGGCCGCCGCACCGGACCCGGCGATCAGGCTCAGCGAGCCGTCGGTTCCGCGCCGAATGATCCGATGCGTGTCGTTGTCGGCGACATAGACGTTGCCGACGCCATCGAGCGCCAGCGGGCCTGGCGTCGCGCCCAGTCCAGAAGCGCCGGCGTCGAGCAGCTGAGTCGAAACCCCGGCGGCGACCGACCGGACACCCGTCGGGGTTGACATCAGGATGGAGCCGTCGAGACCAACAGCTAGCCCACCCGGAACCCCAACGGTCGGGTCGGCAGCAGCGACCACGCTCGCGACCGCACCGGCGACGCGCACGACCGCAGCGTCGGCACCGACGATGTAGACCGCCCCGGTCTGGTCGACGGCGATGGCGCGGATGTCGGTGATGAGCGAATCACCCGTCGACATTGCAGTGACCACGCCGTCGACGCCGCGGCCGCCAACTACCGGTTCGGCAACCGTGTCGACAGTCACCTCGATCGACCCCGCCGGCGAGGAGCTCGGTGCCGAGTCGGCTGGGCCTGCGCTCGTCGGACCGGTGTTCGTCGGTGCGGTCCTCGTCGGCACGGTCGCGCTCTGGGCCGACGGCGCAGTAGTGCCGCTCGGCGACGAGCCACCGCCGAGCGTGAGCGCGGCGAGGACGGCAGCGATGCCGATGCCACCACCGACGGAGGCGATCTTCAAGCCCTTGCGATTGCCGCCGGGCTTGATCGTCGGGACCGATGGTGCCGCCGGGGGATCGGGGGCGCGCGACGGGGCTTGCCACACTGCTGCGGCGGGCGTCGCCGACGCAGCGGTGCCCATCGAACCCGCCCCCGAGAGCGCGGCACCAACGGCGATCGTCAGTTTGGGGTGGGCATCGAGCGCTACCGGTCGACCCGTGGCCGAGCGCAGCATCTCTGCAACGATCGGCATGCGCGACGTGCCCCCGACGAGCAAGATGCGGGCTACGTCGTCCATGCCGATGTGAGCCGAGGCGACAGCTCGCTCCAACGCACGAACGGTCTCACCGACCCGCGGCCGCACCATCGATTCGAACTCGTCGCGAGTCAGGCGAACCTCGGTGTGGACGCCAGGAACGGTGACGGGGATCGTCGTGTCACTATCGGTCGACAAGGCCTCCTTGGCTCGCCTGCAGTCGATCCGCAGCCTGGCCTGGGCCGGCCGGGTTTGGGGGTCGTTGCGGTCGGCACCCGAGACGAGTCCGCCGAGCGTCGAGTCGACGTGCGCCAGCACGGCCTGGTCGAAATCGATCCCGCCCAGCCGCTCCATGCCTTCCGGAACACCAATCAGCTCGAATCGCTCAGCCGTGCGTCGTACCAGCGCAGCGTCGAAGGTTCCACCGCCGAAGTCGTAGACCGCAACGACCTCACCGATGTCGATCCGGGCCTGGCGCGAGTAGGCAATGGCCGCCGCTTCGGGCTCGGTCAGGAGCGCGACCCGTTCGTCGGCGAGGCCCGCCGATGCAGCGGCCGCGCGCAGCAGACCCATCTTGTACTCCGAGTAATTCGCCGGGTGCGTGAGCACGACGACCGATGGAGGTTCACCCTCCTGCTCGGTCGCCCGCCGCACGACGTCACGTAGCACGTGGCCCATCAACGACTCGACGTTGTGCGGTTGATCGCCGATGACGATCGGCACCGGGTCGCCCAGCCGCCGTTTGAACTCGCGAGCGGCGCGCTCCGGCTCGGCGGCGGCGCGACGTTCGGCGGCATCGCCGACGAGCACCTCGTCGTCCTCACGGATCAGCACCACCGACGGCACCTGCGCGGCCTCGGCACCTAGTGGCAACGGTTCAGCCGTCGATTGGCGGGCGACAGCGGCAGCCGTGTACGTGGTGCCAAGGTCGACACCCAGCGCGTAGGCGCTCATGCCGCTCGGAACATCCTGATCGGCCCGGGGTTCGCATCCACTGACATCGTCATCGTGTCGTCCTCGCACACGTATGTGCCCGAGCCGTTGAAGAACGACCTGGTTGCGGCCTGCGGGGGAATCGGGAGCTCGATACCACCGGCGCTGGTGGTCATTGTGACGACGCTGTTGACCGCGACCTCGACGAAAGTCATCGACCCGTCGTCAGCGAACGTCCCCGCCGAGGTGTCGGTTCCGGTGATCGTCAGCGTCATCGTGAAATCTTCGGAACTCGCGGTGAACCCCCAGTCCGAGTATGAGCTCGCCCACACTCCGTCTGCGCCGACGTCGACCGTCACCGTGCCATTGACGGAAACGAGCGTGCCGGCGGCCCCCTCGGCGGCGGCGACGCTCAACCACATCGCCGCGAACGAGTCGTTGTCCATCGTCCACGAACCCTGGGTGCACTCGGCGGGGGCGGCGGGCGACGTGGCGGGCACCGAGGATGGCGACGATGATGGCGACGATGATGGCGACGATGATGGCGACGATGATGGCGACGATGATGGCGACGAGGTGGCAGACGAGGTAGCCGGTTGCGGCGTGGCCGTCGCCGACGAATCGGTGGTGGCCAGCGTGGTATCGGTGACGTCGATCACCACCGTCGTTGGCGCGGCTACGGGCGTGTCGCCACCGCTCCCGGCGAACACACTGATTCCGGCGATCAGCCCAACAGCTGCCACTGCGCCGCCGATGACCAACACCTTGGACGACCGCTTCGTGGTCGCGATGGCAACTTTTGCGGCGGCCCCGCCGAGCGGGGTACCGGCCGGTCCAGCGGACCCACTCGGCCCGGCAGGTCCCGGCAACGGCGTGCCAGTCGGTCCGGTCGGCGGAGACATGGCTGTGCCAGTCGGTCCGGTCGGCGGAGACATGGCTGTGCCGGACGGTCCGGTCGGCGGAGACAACGGCGACCCCGCAGGACCAACCGGAGCCGACAACGGCGACCCCATAGGACCAGCGTTTCCGAGGCCGGCGGCTGCGGACGGCCCGGCTGCGATTGCC